>DGKN01000148.1:0-18292 GCA_002387005.1 Propionibacteriaceae bacterium UBA4569 | reverse complement strand
CGAAGAGGCGATAGCCCTTGTCGGTGGGGATGCGTCCAGCGCTGGTGTGGGGCTGGGTGATGTAACCCTCCTCCTCCAGCACCGCCATGTCATTGCGCACGGTCGCCGGGGAGACCTTGAGCTGATGGCGCTCGACCAGCGCCTTCGAGCCCACGGGCTCCTGGCTGGACACGTAGTCGGTGACGATCGCCTTGAGCACGTCCATCTTGCGGTCGTCCAGCATTCATCCCTCCCCTGCTCCGAGCTGCCTTCTCGTCAGATGTCCAGCACGGCATTTTGGCACTCACCCGACGCGAGTGCCAGTCTAGCGGCCGCTTGGTAGCCTCACGGGGTGCGTGATTTCTCGATGGGTGAATGGCAGCAGGTCCGCGACGGCGTGTACTGGATACGCCTGGAACCGGCCTCGGTCAACGCCGGCCTGGTGGTCGGCGAGACCGGCGTGTTGTTGGTCGACACGGGTTCCTCCCCGGAGCAGGGAGGGGCACTGGCCGAGTCCGCCAAGCAGTTGGTGGGCCGCCCGGTGACCCATGTCGTGGTGACCCATTGGCACTTCGACCACTTCTTCGGGCTGGCCGGCATCCCCGACGTCACCTCGATCGGGCACGACTCACTGATGGCCCACGTCAGGGGTGACGATCCCGACATCAGCGCGGACGTGGTGCGCGACCAACTCGGTTTCGATCTCTCGCAGGTCGTGGCACCCAGCCAGGAGATCGGGATGATCAAGGCCNNGGGCCGCCACGTCGAGATCGTCCATCTGGGGAAGGGACACACCGACGGTGACCTGTTCGTGCTGGTGCCCGACGCGGAGGTGATCTTCACCGGCGACCTCGTGGAGACCTCCGGTGCGCCCGCAATCGGGCCCGACTCCACACTCGGGGACTGGCCCAAGGCGATCGACGGCGCGGTGAAGCACTTGCGCGACGACGTGGACGTTCTGTTCATCCCCGGACACGGCGACCCGGTCGGGCTGGACGTGGTGCTGCAACAGCGCGCCGACCTGTCGGCGCTGTACGGCGTCGCGGAGGACCTGGTACGCAAGGGTGTCTCGCTGGATGAAGCCTTGGCCGACCTCAACGGCGCCGAGCAGTACGACTGGCCCTTCGACCGCCAGGACGTCGCCGACCGGCTGCCCTTGGTGTTCGACGAGCTGGCCCGAGCCGGGGTCACCAAGAACAAGATGCTGCCGCTGCTGAACCAGCCGCACGCGCACTGAGCTGGCTGACCCGCCCCAACCCGGGAACGGTCAGGGCGCCTGCCAGGTGTCGACGACCAACTGCGCCACCTCTGGCGAGACCGCCGCGATCAGCCCGGGGCCGGTCGAGGCGGGGCGATAGTCGTCCCCGTCGAAGGTGATGGCGACCCCACCGGCCTCGTGCAGCAACAGGGTGCACGGCACGTGGTCCCAAGGCTTCAGGTTCTTGTAGACGAGGTAGTCGAGCTGTCCCTCCACGACGCGCGGGTAGTCCAGCGCGACGCACCAGATGCTGGAGACCACGGGCGCCAGCCGCCCGTCGGCATCGAACCCGAGGCGGGATCTCTTGGAGGTGGCCCCACGGGGCTGGTCGGGTGCCGCTCCGACGCGCAGGGCCTGCTCGGAGGTGGCGTTGCGCCGCCGGGCCCCGGCACCCCTCTCGGCCAGGTAGGCGACGCCGTGCTGCGGCTGCCAGATCCAGGAGCGGACCGCTTCACCGCGCTGCAGTTCCGCGACCATCACGCCGTGGTTGGGGCTGCCCTTGACGAAGTTCATGGTGCCGTCGACGGGGTCGACCAGGAAGACGTGCTCGTCCTGCAGTCGGTCGAGGACGGCCGGGTCGAGAAAGCTGGCCTCCTCCCCCACCACCACCGCACCAGGGAAGAGCTTCGACAGGGCCGCCGTGAGCAGCAGCTCAGACTCGCGGTCGGCGATCGTGACGTAGTCGCCTGGATTCTTCTGGTCCACCTCACCCGCCGCGAGCGCCCGGAACCGGGGATCGATCACCTCGGCGGCAACCTCCTGCATCAGCGTGAGGACCTCATCCATGCCTGCCATGTGGTCATGCTACCGTCGTCGGCCCGAGCCTCCTCGAAGGCATCGAATGCGACGCACTGATCGTCGTGCCGGCGCATGCCAAGGCACTGACCTTGGTCACCACTGACAGCATGGTGCTGTCATGCGGTGCGCGTCTTCAGGTCGATGCCGCCGATGGGCGTCACAGTTGCTCGTCCCGGTCGATGTGATCCTGGGTGACGAAGTCGATCAGCTTCTCCATCTCGGTGTTGAACTTGGGGTCCAGGTCACGCCAGTTGCTGACCCGGGCCAGGATTGCCTGCCACGCCTGGGCGACGTCCTTCTGGTCAGCGTGCGGCAGGTTCAACGCCGCGAGCGTTCCCTTCTTCCAGTCCTGGTCCTTGGGGACCTCGGGCCACTTCTTCAGCCCGATCCGGGACGGCAGCACCGCCTGCCAGATGTCGATGAAGCGGTGGCCGGTGATCATCACGTAGTCGCCGTAGCCGCCGCGGGCGACGTCTGCCGCGATGCGGGATTCCTTGGAGCCCGTGACCAGGTGGTCGACGAGCACGCCGAGACGTCGTCCCTTCTCGGGGCGGAACTCGGCGACGATGCCGACCAGGTCGTCGATGCCGCCCAGGAACTCCACGACCACACCCACGTGACGCAGGTCGTCGCCCCACACCTTCTCCACCAGCTCGGCGTCATGGCGTCCCTCGACATAGATCCGGCTCGGGAGCGCCACCTTCGCCGGACCGGACGGTACCGCCCGCGAACCCGAGGCCGTGTACCTGCCCTGAGCACTGCCCTGGCGCGGGGGCACCCGCAGTGCCACCGGCTGGCCCTCCAGCAGGAAACCGGGGCCGACGGGGAAGGAACGCCGTTTCAGCTTGTAGTCCTCGAGGACGACCACGCCATGCTCCCACTTGACGATGGCGCCGCAGAAGCCGGTCTTGGGCTCCTCGACGACCATCCCGATCTCCATCGGCACGTCCGTGGTGACGGGCTTGTTGCCCCGCTGCCAACCGGGGGTGAGCACGTCCTTGCTGTAGCGATCCACTGTGGTCCTTCCGCTGGGTCCCCGCACTGGGGTGTCAGAGGTTACCCTCCGGGGCCGGATCAGTGGTGGAGGGCGACGAGCTGTCCGTCCACCTCGTGCACCCGGATCGGGACGCCGAACACGTCGGTGAGCACCTCCGGCGTGAAGACCTCGGACAAGGGGCCCGCCGCGACGACGCACCCGTCTCGCATCGCCACCACGCGGTCGGCATGGGCGGCGGCAGCGTTGAGGTCGTGCAGGACGACGACGATGGAACGCTCCAACTGGTCGGCCGCGTGGCGCAGGCGGCGCATCATGATGCTGGCCTGGCGCAGGTCAAGGTTGTTGAGTGGCTCGTCGAGCAGGATGTGGTCGGTCTCCTGCGCCAGCACCATGGCGACGAAGGCGCGCTGTCGCTGGCCACCGGAGACCTCGTCGAGGAAGCGGTCGGACAGCTCGTGCAGTGCCAGATGATCCATCGCCTCGTCCACGGCGCGCCGGTCGTTGACCGTCATCCGCCCCTTGGAATGCGGGTAGCGCCCGAAGGCAACCAGGTCACGAACGGTGAGCCGCATGGCGATGTGGTTGTCCTGGCGCAAGATCGCGAGCCGCCTGGCCAGTTCATCGCTGGGCGTGCTGCGGACGTCTGCTCCGTCGACCAGGACCTGCCCGGCAGTCGGCTTCATCAGACGCGCCATCACCGACAGCAGCGTCGACTTGCCTGCGCCATTGGGCCCGACCAGGGCAGTGACCCCGCCACTGGGCAGATCGATCGTCACGCCGTCGACGACCAGCACATCGCCGTAGCGGGCATCGACCTGTTCGACGCTGATCATGCGGACCTCCTCAGCACCAGGGCGATGAAGACAACACCGCCGATGAACTCCACGACCATCGACAGGCTGCCCTGGAATCCCAGCAGCCGTTCGAACAGCAGCTGACCGCCGGCCAGGCAGACGGTGCCCAGGAGCGCGGCGCAGGGCAGCGTGAAGGCATGGCGGTGACTGCCCGCCAGACGGTAGGCCAGGTGGGCGACCAGCAGGCCGAAGAACATGGTCGGGCCGACCAAGGCGGTGGCCACCCCCACCAGGATCGCCGCGACCATGAGCGCGCGCAGACTCTGGCGTCGATGATCCACGCCCAGGCCCACGGCCAGGGATGGCCCCAGTGCCATCACGTCGAGCATCCGCTGGTGGCGCCAGACCCAGGCGCAGCACAGGCCAACGACCAGCGCGGACGCGCCGAGCAGGCGAGGATCGGCACCGGTGAAGTCGGCGAAGAAGCGGTCCGAGAGCACCGCGAATGCCTCGGGGTCCAGCAGCCGTTGCATGAAGACCGAAACCCCGCGCAACAGGCCACCGAGCAGAACCCCAACCAGCACCATCAGGTGGATGCCGCGTCCCAGGCCGACCAGCAACCAGCGGAACAGCAGGGACGAGAAGCCGACCATGGCCACCAGGGTCACGAAGAACCGCGCGGCCGGAGGAACGGCCGAGCTCCCCACCGCCCCCAGGAAGAAGACCGATGCGGTCTGCAGCGCCAGGTACAAGGAGTCCAGCCCCATCACCGAGGGGGTGAGGATGCGGTTGGCTGTGACGGTGTGGAAGAGCACGGTCGCAACGCCCACCGCAGTCGCGACCACGGCAAAGGTCGCCAGCGCCGTGAGTCGACGGGTGAACAGGTAGCCAGCCGCCCGTCCTGAGGGCAGGTCGACGAACAGGTAGACGGCCAGGAGAGCGGCAGCCAGCAACCCAAGCATTGCGAGCCGAATGGCCGGACGCGCATCCCTGGGCCTCGAGAGCAGAGCCTGCCCAGACTCCGGCGATGTGTCCCCGACCTCGCGGATGGGACGATCCAGGGTGAGTGTCACTTCTTCTCCCTCAGGAGCATGACCAGGAACACGGCGGCGCCCAGTACCCCCATCACGGTTCCGATCGGCATCTCGAAGGGGTGGATCACCAGCCGGCTGACCAGGTCGCAGACGAGCACCAACGCGGCGCCCAGCAGGGCCACCCAGGGCACCGTGCGACGAGCATTGTCACCGACGAGGCGACGGACGATGTTGGGCACGACCAGCCCGAGGAAGGGCAGTTGACCCACGGTACAGACGACGGTGGCGCTCACGACGGCGACCACGGTCATGCCCAACGCCATAGTGCGGCGGTGGTCCAGACCGAGGTTGGTGGTGAAGGCCTCCCCCAACCCGGCCACCGTGAAGCGATCCGCCACCACGGCGCACACGACCGTCAGCAGGCCCGCCACCCACAGGAGCTCGTAGCGACCCGACATGACGGCGGAGAAGTCGCCAGTGGTCCAAGAACCGAGGCCCTGCACGAGGTCGGCACGGTAGGCGACGAAGGTACTGGCGGCAGAGACGACCCCGCCGAGCATCATGCCCACCAGGGGGACCACCAGCACGTCCCGCAGTGGTATGCGAGCCAGCAGGCGCAGGAAGATCCAGGCACCGACCAGTGCCGCCAGCGATCCGGCCAGCATCCGCACCATCACCGGCGCGCCGGGCCACAACATCATCGTGGCCAGCAGGCCCGCGGTGGCGAACTCCATCGTCCCTGCGGTCGACGGCTCGACGAAGACATTGCGCGTGAGCAGTTGCATCACCAGACCGCTGACCGCCAGGGCGCTGCCCGACAGAACCAGCGCCATCGTGCGCGGGAGGCGAGAGATGAACAGCAGCTCACGGTCGAAGTCCGCAACGCCGACCAGCAGGGAGGCCGCAAGCAGCACGGCGAACCCGAGGCTCGCCAGCAGCCAGGTGACCTGGCGCGGCAACCCCCGGGTGATGCACGGTGGTGAGCTGGTCAGCGTCGCCGCACCCGCGGTGTCGATCGCCATCAGGCCAAGGACTCCTGCACTGCCTTGGTCATCTCCGCGGTATTGGCGAGGCCATTGCCGAGCAGGTACCAGCGCGCACCGTCGAGGTAGGTGACGTCACCGTTCTTGGCGGCCGTGGTGCTGGCGATGAGCTCGTTGTCGAGCACCTCCCTTGCGCTCTTGCCGTCCTGTCCGATTGCGGCGTCGCGGTCGATCACGTAGAGACGATCGGGGTTGACCTTCTTGACGTACTCGAAGCTGACCGCTTGGCCATGATTGTCGACCTTGAGCTGCGGGTCGGCCGCCTCGACGCCCAGCACACCGTGGATCATTCCGAAGCGGCTGCCGGGGCCGAAGGCCGACAGCTTGCCGCCGCTCACGAGCAGCACCAGCGCGTCACCCTTACCCTTCGCGAGCTTCTTGGTGGCGGCAAATTGCTCGTCGAGCTTGGCGAGCTGATCGTCGACCGCGTTCCGCTGGCCGAACTGGTCACCCAGCGCCTGCTGGGTGCTGACGAAGGAGGTGCTCCAGTTGGCAGCGTCGACCGTGACGGTCGTGGTCGGTGCGATCTTCTCCAGCTCGGGCTTCTTCGCCTCGGTGCGCCCGCCGATCACGATGGCGTCGGGAGCCAGCTCGGCGATCTTCTCGACGTCAGGCTCCTGCATGGTGCCGACGTCGGTGACCGTGGAGTAACTGACCTTCAGGTGCTCGGGCAGGGTCGACGCGGCGGTGCCGACGACACGATCCTGCAGGCCCAGGCTGGCCAGGGTGTCGAGGACGTTGTAGTCGAGGACGACTACCTTCTGCGGCCCGCCGGCAGCCGAGACAAAGGGCTCGGAGGAACCGCTGGCCTCCTGCTGCCCGCAGGCGGCAGTGATGCTGAGAAGGAGGGCGGCGATCAAGGCGGTGCGGCGTTGCATGATGAGTGTTGTCCTTGTGCATCGGGGGTTAGGTATTCCTAACCTAAGCTTGTCCAAACCGACTCGACAAGCCCAGTCCCGCCCACTGGACCAATTTGTTCACGTCAGGGTTTCCTATTTAGGGTGTGCCACGATCTTCGCGAGGGAGCGCCGATAGCCCGCAGCGACAAGCGGTCTGGCGAGTGCCGCGACCCCGCTCGAGACCCCGCGGGCGCCGTAGTGCTGGGTCCAGACAACCCGGGTGCCCTCGCCCTCGGCGGCCAGTTCGACGGTGATGGTTCCCGTCAACACGCGGCCGCACTTGCTGATGACGGCCAGTGACGGCGGTTCCCATGCGTCCACGATCATCACGTCGTCGAAACCGATCGGCCCGACGGCGGTGCGGGCGACGAACCGCGAGCCGAGCCGCAACTCGCCCTCTTCACCGCGCACTCGGGTCAGCGGGACCGCGGCCGTGTGGCGGTCGAGATCCCACAGCCGTTCCCAGACCCCCTCCGGGGGGCCATCGACGAACAGTTCCAGACGAAAGGACGGGGTTGTCATGGCGATCAGTACAGCAGGTCGCGGATGACGGCGTCAGCGAGCAGTCGTCCACGCAGGGTGAGCACCAGGTTCTGGTTGCGCAACTCACCCAGATCAGAGTCCACCACGGCGTGGACCCGCTCCGCCTCGGAGTCGGTCAGCACCTCCACCGGCAGCCCGTCCGAGAGGCGCAGTTCCAACAGCACCCGCTCCACTCGCCGGTCATCGGGATTCAGTACCTCGCGTCCCGCGCCGGGTGAGCGTCCCGCGGCCAAGGCGGCGGCATAGCTGCGCGGATGCTTGACATTCCACCAACGGACCCCGCCGACGTGGCTGTGCGCGCCAGGCCCGATGCCCCACCAGTTGTGCCCGAGCCAGTAGGCCATGTTGTGGCGTGCGCGGTGCTGCACGCCGCGCGACCAGTTGCTCACCTCATAGGCCTCAAGACCCGCCTTGGTGAGCACCTCCTCGGCCAGCAGGTACTTGTCCGCCAGGTCGTCATCGTCGGTCATCGGCACCTCACCACGCTCGATCCGACGAGCCAGCCGCGTGCCGTCCTCGATGATCAGTGCGTAGGCGCTGATGTGCTCCGGGTCGGCCGACAGAGCGGTCTCCACTGAAGTGCGCCAGTCGTCCAGCGACTCCCCCGGCGTACCGTAGATGAGGTCGAGCGAGACGTCGGCGAATCCTGCCGCGTGGGCCATCCGGGCGACCTCGACCGCCCGTCCGGGGGTGTGGACGCGGTCCAGTAGGCGCAACACGGACGGGGTCGCGGACTGCATGCCCAAGCTCATCCGGGTGAAACCGGTGGCCAACAGGTCGTCGAGCAACTGGGGGGTGACGGTTTCGGGGTTGGCCTCGGTGGTCACCTCCGCGTCAGGCGCCAGCCCGATCACGTCTCGGACGTGTGCCACCAGTCCGCCCAGCTCGGCGCCGGTCAGCAGCGTCGGGGTTCCACCGCCGACGAAGATCGTGGACGCGGGAGGGGCGCCATCCAGAATGCGTGCGGCCAGGTCGATCTCGGCGTGCGCTGCGGCCAGGTAGTCGCTCGTCCCGGTGCCCTGCAGCTCGTTGGCTGTGTAGGTGTTGAAGTCACAGTAGCCACAGCGCGTCGAGCAGAACGGCACGTGCAGGTAGATGGAGACGGGTGTTCGGGTCAAGTCCACGACCGCGGGTGCCGGCAGTGATCCGTCGGTGGGGACGGGTTCACCGTCGGGCAGCGTGGATGGCACCCTGCAACCCTACCCAGCGCCCCCCACCCAGCGCCCCGTACCCACCGCCCCGGGTGCGCCAGCCCGATTGCGCCGTGAGCCGACCAGCGGGATCGAGTGTCGAGCATCCTCCGATTTGTCGGACCGACGCAATAGGCTCCGCCCATGACTTTCAACCGTCGCCATTTCCTCACGTTGTCCGGCGCGGCGGCCACCGCCACCGCCCTCGCCGCCTGCGGCTCCAATGACGGGGGCCTGTCGAGCGGTTCGTCGTCGAGCACTGCTGCCTCCGGGGCAGCCTCCGCATCGTCGGTCGCCCTGACGCAGTGGTACCACGAATACGGCGAGGCGGGCACCCAGGAGGCTGTCAAGAGGTACGCCGCCGCCTATGACCAGGCCAAGGTCACCGTGAAGTGGAATGTCGGCGACTACGCGAAGCTGCTGTCGGCCGCGCTGCTCACCGCCGACATCCCGGACGTCTTCGAGGCGGAGATGGGCCCGAGCATCGACATGATCCAGGCCGGTCAGGTGGCCGACCTCACCGACGTCATCGGCGACGCGAAGAGCAAGTTCAACACGGAACTGCTGAACCGCATGACCTATGAGGGCAAGATCTACGGCATCCCGCAGGTCGTCGACATGCACCTGCTCTACTACCGCAAATCGATCCTGGAGAAGGCGGGGGTGACGGCTCCCACCACCTTCGACGAGCTGGTCAGCGTGGCAAACAAGGTCAAGACGAGCGA
This sequence comes from Propionibacteriaceae bacterium UBA4569, assembly GCA_002387005.1. Classification (GTDB taxonomy): domain Bacteria; phylum Actinomycetota; class Actinomycetes; order Propionibacteriales; family Propionibacteriaceae; genus Luteococcus; species Luteococcus sanguinis. Next base: position 9,032 of record DGKN01000148.1, on the reverse strand, counting down.
CATGGGTGGCCTGTTCGTCGGCAACGACGGCATCGGCCCGATCGGCACGGCGCTGCTGTATGCGTCCGGAAACTCCCAGCTGAACACCGATCGCACCGGCGCGGGCTTCCTGAACCAGAACTTCTACACCGCGCTGACCGACTACCGCGACAAGCTGTTCAACGGCGGCGGGCTGCTGCAGTCGGCCTCCAAGGACTGGTACGACGGCTCCCCCTTCGCGAACGAGGAATGCGCGATGCAGTGGGGTGGCTTGTGGTCGATGACCGACATCGAGAAGGCCCTGGGCGATGACTTCGGCGTGATCCCCTTCCCGGCCGTCGGAGCTGCCGGCAAGCAGGCCACCATGTTCGGTGCCTTCGGCTCCTGCGTGGCCGCCAAGGGCAAGAACGTCGAGGCCGCGAAGCAGTACGTGAAGTGGTTGTGGGTCGACCAGGTCGACGATCAGGTTGACTTCGCCAACAACTACGGCACCCACGTTCCCGCCCAGACGGAACTGGCGCCCCGCTGCACGAAGCTCGCCGACGGCGCCGGCGCCGAGGCCGCGAGGATCCTCACTGACTTCGGCAAGCCCGCCAGTGACATCCTGTGGTCGGGCGCGATGGGCGACGCCTACTCGGCCGCGGTCAGCAATGTGATCAAGAAGAAGGCCGATCCGGCCAAGGAGTTCGCGACGGTGGGCACCAAGATCACCTCAGAGCTCAAGCGCATCAAGGGCTGATGAAGGGATTCCTACGACGGTTGGGGGGCCATCAGGGAAGCACCTGGTGGTTCCTCGCCTTCGTCGCGCCCTTCGTGATCGGGCTGGCGCTGTTCGTCTACATCCCGATCTTCTGGAGCGCGTACCTCTCCTTCTTCGACGCCCGCAACACCGTCGCCCCGACGAAGTTCGTCGGCCTCGACAACTATCGCTACCTGTTGGGCGACCGGCTCTTCCAGCAGTCCATCGTCACCTTCATCGGGTTCAGCACCTTCATCGTCCCGGCCACCTTCGTGGCGTCGCTCGGGCTCGCGCTGCTGTTGGACGGCATCAAGACTGGTCAGGCCTTCTTCCGCTCGGTCTTCTTCATCCCCACAGCGGTGTCCTACGTGATCGCGGCGATGATCTGGCGGCTGGCCTTCTTCTCCGGCACGCGATTCGGGCTGGTCAACTCGCTGCTGCGCCAGGTGGGTGGCGAGAACGTCAACTGGCTGGGCGGGACGAACTCCTGGTACTGGCTGGTGCTGGTCAGCCTGCGGCTGTGGCTGCAGGCCGGCTTCTACATGATCTTGTTCATCGCCGGCCTCAACAAGATCCCGCTGGAGACCTACGAGGCCGCGGCACTCGACGGTGCGACGGGGTGGCGGCTGTTGCGTCACATCACGCTGCCTCAGCTGCGCGCCACCTCGGTGGCCGTGCTGATGCTGCTGCTGATCGGCGCCTTCCAGGCCTTCGACGAGTTCTTCAACCTGTTGGGCACGATGGGCTCCTACCCGCCCTATGCCCGTCCCCCGCTGGTGCACATCTACCTGATCTCGATCGGCGGCGGCCAGCAGGACCTCGGTCTGGGCGGCGCCGGGACGATGATCATCACGGCTCTGATTGTCTTCTTCGGGCTGGTGCAGAACTGGCTGGTCAACCGAACCGAGAAGGCGGACGCGTCATGACAAGGCGGCAGCCATGAGGCCCCCGGGGCGCGGACGCGACCGAGGTTGGCTGATTCTTCGCCTTGTCGTCCTGGGCATTCTGGCCGTGCTCTTCCTGCTGCCCTTCTACGTGCTGGTGCGCAATGCCTTCGCATCCAACCGGTTGATCACCGCGGCCCGGTGGCGGTGGCTGCCAGACCAACTCGACCTCACCAACTTCCGAGCGCTGTTCGAGGACGGGAATGTCTCGATGGCGTCCTCGATGCTCCACTCGGCGGTGATGTCGATCACGCAGACATCGCTCACGGTGTTGATCTCGCTGCTGGCTGGTTACGCCTTGGCCCGCTACGACAATCGGCTGTCCCGAGCGCTGCTGGGCCTGACGCTGTTCACACTGATGGTGCCGGCTGCGGTGACCTTCATCCCGATGTTCGTGATGACCGCACAACTCGGCTGGATCGACAGCTACCGCGGACTCGTGGTGCCGGGCCTGTTCTCGGCTTTCGCCACCTATTTGTTCCGGCAGAACTTCCTGGGCTTCCCGGTGGAGCTCGAGGAGGCCGCACGCGTCGACGGAGCCAACCCGTGGACCACCTTCTGGCGCGTGGTCGCGCCGAACTCGCTGGGCATCGTCGGTGCCGTCGCAACGATCACCTTCATCGGTTCGTGGAATGCCTTCTTGTGGCCGCTGCTGGTTGGCCGGGAGAACACCCGGACCGTGCAGGTCACGCTCTCCCAGTTCATGACCAGCCAGGGAGTCAACTACCCCGTGCTGTTCGCCGGGGCGCTGGTGGCGATCATCCCCGTCGTGGGTGTCTTCCTGTTCCTGCAACGCTTCCTGGTCGAGGGTGTGGAGACCTCCGGCCTGAAGTAGTGCCCCTGTCAGAACACTCCTTCAGCTGACGAGGGCGACCGCCACCACCATCGGCAGCGCCACCACGGAGCCGATCGTCGTCACTGTCGTCATCGTCTTCAACGAGCCCTTCGTGGTCAGGCCGAGCAGCGACTTGAACATCCAGAAGAAGTTCGAGTTCACATGCAACGCGAACAGGGCACCGGCGGCGATCGCCAGACCGACGGCGACTGGCGCGACCTCGATGGAGGTCATCAGCGGGGCGATGATGCCGGCGCCAGTGATGGCGGCGACCGAGACCGAACCGATGGCCAGGTGCAGCACGGCCGCGACGAACCAGGCCAGCAGGATGACGACGACCGCCGACGAGCCCGAGTCGGTGCCGAACATGTCGCCCAGCACCTTGGCCAGTCCCGTCGCCTTGATTACCGCGCCCAGCGAGCCCCCGATGCCGGTGACCAGCAAGATCTCACCGGTGGTGTGCAAGCCGTCCGAGAAGGCCTCCTGGGTGGCGTCCTGCCCGACGGTGCGGCGGGCGAGCGCGTAGGCCATCAGAAGGCCGACGAAGAGGGCGACGTTCGCGTTGCCGAGGAAGTCGATGAACTGGTTGGTGAATCCGAACAGTTCGGCGAAGGCGCCGAACGCGATCATGACCAGCGGCACCAGGATCGGCAGCAGGGACAGCGCCAGCGGCGGGGTTCCGGACAGGTCCTGGGCAGCAGCCAGCTCGCGCTCCTCCACCTCGCGCAGCGCCTCGGCATCGTCCTCGTCGGTGTCTGGATTCCACCAACCGAACCGCAGCATCAGACGGAAGATCAGCACCGTCAGGAAGGCCGTGATCGGGCCGATGATGATGCCGTACAGCAGGTAGGTGCCCAACGGGATCGACATCAGGCCCGCGATCGAGATGGCGGACAGGCCGGGAACGACGAAGACGTAACCGGAGAAGATGCCGATGCCGAGGGCACCGGCCATCAGGCCGAGCCCATTGCGTCCCATGTGCCGCGCTGCCTGTCGGGCCACCGGGGCGGCGAGCACCACCTGCACGTCCACGTAGATCGACGGGAAGATCGTGCCCAACGCCAGCGCCAGCCCGAAGGGGATGCGCTGGGGGCCGAACAGGCGCAGCAGCGCCGTCACCATCTTGGTGAAGGCACCCGTCGTGTGCAGCAGAGCACCGATGAGCACGCCGAAGCCGATCAGCAGGCCCACGCTGGTCATGATGTTGCCGAAGCCCTTGGTGATCGCCTCGACCGTCGCCGGGAACCCGACTCCGCCGGCAAGTCCCAGGTACAGCGAGGCGACCACCAGCGAGATCACCGGGTCGATCTTGAACCTGATGATGAGCAGCACACACGCTGCGATCGCGATGGTGGTGTGTAGGACGAGCATCGTTGCTTCTTCCCTGAGATTTGACGACCAATTGTGGCCGATCCCGGAAAACTAGCAAAGGTGCGTGCTTGGCAAAGCTCGAACCGCAAGGGAAAGCGAGATCAGGCCAGCTGGTTGTCCTTCAGCCAGGCATCGGCGACGTCGGCCGCGTCCTCCTTGTCGATGACGACCTTCTTCACCAGGTCGGTGACGACTTCGGTGGTCAGCTTGGCCGAGACGGCGTCCAAGGCCACGGTCACGGCCTCGCTGGCCTTCGCCTTGGTCACCACGGGGACGATGTTCTGCGCCCCGAACAGGAATTTGGGGTCGTCCAGCACGACGAAGTCGTTGGCGGCCACGTTCGGGTCGGTGGAGAACAGGTTCGCCACCTGCACCTGGCCGTTCTTGAGCGCCTGGACGCTCAGCGGACCGGCGGCATCCAGCGCTTTGAACTGCTTGAAGGTGAGGCCGTAGACGCGCTTGAGACCGTCCACCCCGTCCACTCGCGTCTTGAACTCCGGCGGGGCCCCCAGCACCAGCTCGGCGGCATGCGCCGACAGGTCACCGATCGTCTTCAGGGAGTACTTGTCGGCGGTGGCACGGGTGACGACCATCGAGTCCTTGTCCTCGGCGGCCGAGGGGGTCAGCGCGGTCAACGTGTCTGGCAGCGCCTTCTTCAGGGAGGCCAACGCCTTGTCGGAATCGCTGATGTCGGCGGACTTGTCGAGGTAGCGGGCCAGATTGCCGGTGTACTCGGGGACGAGGTTGATCTCGCCCTTCTGCAGCGCCGGGATGTAGGTCTCTCGGCTGGCGATGTTGAGCTTGGTGGTGACGGCGACGCCCTTGGCCTTCAGCGCGCCGGCGTAGATGTCGGCCAGCAGCTCGCTCTCGGGGAAGTTCGCCGAGCCGACCACGATCGAGTCACCGGCGGCGCTGCCACCGGCCGTTGCGGTCGAGTCGGCGCTGGCCAATGGGTCGGAGGATCCGCCGCAGGCGGTCAGGGTGGCGAGGGCGGCGAGTCCGGCTCCGGCAGTCAGCAGGTTCCTGCGCTTCATGGTGTTCTCCTTGTGGGTCGAGCTGGTGGGTGGGTCGAGCTGGTTGGTGGTTCACGCGAGGTCGGGTCGGACGTCGGGCTGGGGTTCTGGGAGCGCCCGGCTGCGGACGCGTCGGCCGCTCAGGCCCGGGGAGACGACACTGCGCTGGGCGAGCGCGAACAGCCCGTCCACGGCCAGCGCCAGCAGGCCGACGAGGACGGCACCGGCGCCCATCATCCCGTAGTCCTGGTTGGCCTGGCCGAACTGCAGCAGCCGGCCCAGGCCGCCCAGACTCACGAAGGCCGCCAGAGTCGCGGTGGCGACCACCTGCAGCGCGGCCGACCGGATGCCGCTGAACAACAGCGGTAGCGCGCACGGCAGTTCCACCTGTCGCAACACTTGGCCGGGTGTCATGCCCATCCCCTTGGCCGCGTCCCGGGCCCCGGGCGGGGTGGAGTCCACGCCCGAGTAGGCGCCAGCCAGGACGGGCGGGACGGCGAGCAGGACGAGCACGAAGATGGCCGGGACGAGGAAGGCGTTGTCACCCCCGATCCGTGGGCCGACCACCAGCACCGCGACGTAGAGCAGACCGAGGGTGGGAACGGAGCGCATGCCATTGACCAGGTTGACCACCACGACTCGTCCGTGGCCGGTGTGGCCAATGAACAGCCCCAAAGGGATACCGATCAGGCAGGCGATGAGCAACGCCAGCGCGCTGTATCCGAGGTGTTGCCAGATCAGCGTGAGCGCTCCATCGTCGCCTCGCCAGTTGGCGGGGTCGGTGAGCCAGGCCCAGATCTTGTTCATGCGGCACCCCTGACCGCGCGGGTGGCGCGCTCCCAGGGCGTGAGGAGGCGCGTCACGGCGATGATGACGAGGTCGAAGACCAGCGCGAGCACGATGCAGGCGACGATGCCTACCACGATCTCAGTGGGGAAGTCACGCGCGAAACCGTCGGTGAACAGCGACCCGAGCTGCGGGACGCCGATCAGCGCGGCGATCGAGACGATCGACACATTGCTGACAGCGGCCACCCGCAGCCCGGCGGAGATCACCGGAACCGCGAGTGGCAGCTCGACGGTGAACAGCCGACGCACCCGTCCGATGCCCATGGCGGAGGCGGCCTGCGCGACCTCCTCGGGCACCGAGCCCAACCCGTCCGCGACGGTTCGCACCAGCAGCGCCACCGTGTACAGCGTCAGGGCGACCACGACATTGGTCGGGTCGAGGATGCCGGTGCCGAGCACCAGCGGCATCAGGATGAACAGCGCCAGGCTGGGGATCGTGTAGAGCAGGCCCGCCAACGCGACCAGCGGGGTGTAGAGGGCCGGGACGCGCCGAGCCAGCCAACCCAGTGGCAGCGCCAGCAACAGCCCGAACACCAAGGGCAGCGCGGCGAGCCGGGCGTGGTTGCCCATCAGCTCAGCCACCTCCGGCAGGTGGTCGAGGAACCAGCTCATGCGCTGGCTCCCTCGTCCGGGGCCCGTTCGATCTGGTCGAGCACCTCGTGGGCCAGCACCGTGCCGAGCAGGACGCCCTGCTCGTCCACGACGACACCTCGGCGGCTCGGGGACGACAGCGCGGCATCCAGGGCCGACCGCAGGGACCCTCCGCGACGGGCCAGGGTCCCACCCCGGTGCAGGTGGGTGGGGGTTATCGTCCCCCGCGCAGTCGCGGGTTCGGTCCAGCCCATCGGACGGTTTTCCTCGTCGACCACCAGCAGCCACTTCTGGCCCCCGGCGACGCGGCGTGCGGTCTCCGCATCGGAGTCGAGCGGCACCGTCGGCTCGTCGTGCACCGGCAGGTCGGGAACGTGGGCGAAGGCCAGCCCTCGGTAACCGCGGTCACGGCCGATGAAGTTGGCGACGAAGTCGTCCACCGGGTCGGTGAGCAGCTTGTGGGGAGGGCCGATCTGGGCGACGGCGCCGCCGACGCGCAACACGGCCACCTGGTCGCCGAGCTTGACCGCCTCGTCGATGTCATGGGTGACGAACAGGATCGTCTTGCCGATGTCTGCCTGCAGCCGCAGGAACTCGTCCTGCAACTGCTCGCGCACCTGTGGGTCGACGGCGCTGAAGGGCTCGTCCATCAACATCACCGGCGGGTCCGCGGCCAGCGCACGGGCCACGCCGACGCGCTGCTGTTGGCCACCCGAGAGCTGCGAGGGGTAGCGGCGGGCGAGCCTGGGGTCGAGGCCGACCCGTTCCATCAGTTCCATCGCACGGGCACGAGCGGTCGCCTTCCCGACGCCGAGCAACCGCGGGACCGTGGTGATGTTGTCGAGGATGGTGCGGTGCGGGAACAGTCCCCCGCTCTGGATCACATACCCGATGCCTCGGCGCAACTGGCTGGCATCCATCGTGGCGGTGTCGACACCGCCCACCTCGATGGTGCCGCTGGTGGGCTCGATCATCCGGTTCACCATGCGCAGCGAGGTGGTCTTGCCACAGCCCGAAGGCCCGACGAAGACCGTGATCTGGCCGGTTGGCGCCGTCAGGTCGAGGCCCCCGACGGCCGTCGTGCCGTCCGGGTAGACCTTCGTGACGTCGGTGAAACGGATCNNGGGTGAGTGGCTTGACCGCCGGTTCCCCGAGCGTACCGTCAGCGCGCGCGCATCCGCTCGTCTGCGCTGAGAGCGGAGGGCTACTTGCCGCCCTTGCCCTCCCTCTCCTTGCCGCCCTCGCCGGTCTGCAGTGCGGCCACGAAGGCTTCCTGGGGCACCTCAACGCGTCCGACCATCTTCATGCGCTTCTTGCCCTCCTTCTGCTTCTCCAGCAGCTTCCGCTTGCGGCTGATGTCGCCGCCGTAGCACTTGGCCAACACGTCCTTGCGGATGGCGCGGATGGTCTCGCGGGCGATCACCCGGGAGCCGATGGCGGCCTGGATGGGCACCTCGAACTGCTGGCGCGGAATCAGCTCACGCAGTTTCGCGGCCATCGCGACGCCGTAGGCATATGCCTTGTCCTTGTGCACGATCGCGCTGAACGCGTCCACCGGTTCGCCGTGCAGCAGGATGTCGACCTTGACCAGGTCGGCGGCCTCCTCGCCGGCGACGTCGTAGTCGAGCGAGGCGTAGCCCTTGGTGCGGCTCTTCAGGGCGTCGAAGAAGTCAAAGACGATCTCGCCCATGGGCAGCACATAGCGGATCTCGACACGGTCCTCGGACAGGTAGTCCATCCCGGTCTGGATGCCGCGCTTGGTCTGGCAGAGCTCCATGATCGTGCCGATGTACTCGCTCGGCGTCAGGATCGTCGCCTTGGCGACCGGCTCGTAGACCTTGTCGACCTTGCCCTCGGGGAACTCCGACGGGTTGGTGACGGTGAACTCCTTGCCGTCGTCCATCACCACCCGGTAGACCACGTTGGGTGCGGTGGAGATGAGGTCCAGGTTGAACTCACGCTCCAGGCGCTCGCGGACGATCTCCATGTGCAGCAGGCCCAGGAAGCCGACGCGGAAGCCGAAGCCCAGGGCGCCGGAGGTCTCTGGCTCGTAGGTCAGCGCCGCGTCGTTGAGCTGGAGCTTCTCCAGCGCCTCGCGAAGTTCGGGAAAGTCATTGCCGTCGATCGGGTACAGGCCCGCGAAGACCATCGGGTTCGGGTGGCGATAACCCCCAAGGTCCTGCTGCGCAGGTCGCAAGGACGTCGTCACCGTGTCGCCCACGCGGGACTGGCGGACGTCCTTCACACCCGTGATCAGGTAGCCGACCTCACCCACGCCCAGGGCGTCCGAACGAATCGGCTCTGGGCTGATGACGCCCACCTCGAGCACCTCATGGGTGGCCCGGGTGCTCATCATGAGGATCTNNCTTCTCGCGGTGGTTGATCGCCCCGTCGACGACGCGGATGTAGGTGACCACACCGCGGTAGGTGTCATAGACCGAGTCGAAGATCAGCGCACGGGCGGGCGCCGTGGCATCACCGACGGGGGCGGGGATCTGGGCGACGATCTGGTCCAGCAGCCCGGGGACGCCCTCGCCGGTCTTCGCCGAGACCCGCAGCACGTCGTCTGGGTCGCAGCCGACCAGCCCGGCCAACTCGGCGGCGTACTTCTCGGGCTGTGCGCCGGGCAGGTCGATCTTGTTCAGCACGGGGATGATCGTGAGGTCGTTCTCCATGGCCAGGTAGAGGTTCGCCAGCGTCTGGGCCTCGATG
>DGKN01000208.1:8074-8653 GCA_002387005.1 Propionibacteriaceae bacterium UBA4569 | reverse complement strand
ACCCAGCCACGGTGACCACCCTGTTGACCGGCGCTGGGAACACCCCTTGCGATGACTACGCTCCGTGCATGGTCAACCCCCTCTCGCACGAGCGCTTCGACAACCCGCACCTGGAGCACGTCCTGCTCACCCCCGGGCCGACGCCGATCCACCCCGCCGGGCAGGCCGCGCTGATGCGCTCGATGCTGGGCCACATGGACCCGGAGGTCTTCGCGCTCAACCACGAGATCCAGCAGGACCTTCGCGTGATGTACGGCACCGAGCCCGAAGCCTTCACCGCACTGTTGGCAGGTACCGGTTCGCTGGGTATGGAGGCAGGCTTCGCCAACCTGGTCGAGAAGGGCGACAAGGTGCTGGTGTGCGCCAACGGCTCCTTCGGCCGCCGGATGGCCGAGATGGCCGCCCGCTATGGGGCGCACGTGCGCCTGGTCACCGCTCCGCTGGGCGAGGCGATCCGCACCGACGACGTCCGGGCCCATGTCAAGGGCGCCGACATGGTGGCGGTCGTCCACGGGGAGACCTCGACGGGCGTGCTCAACCCCGTCCCCGAGATCGCCAAGGTGGTCGCTGACGAGGGCT
>DGKN01000208.1:3018-8041 GCA_002387005.1 Propionibacteriaceae bacterium UBA4569 | reverse complement strand
TGGAGCCCTTCCACATGCAGGAATGGGGCATCGACTACGCCTACACCGGTTCGCAGAAGTGTCTGTCGGCCCCGCCGGGCCTGGCACCGGTGGCGGTCAGCGAGCGCGCCTTCGCGCGGTACAGCGCCCGCCGCAGCCCGACCCCGCTGTGGTACTGCGACTTCGAGGGCCTGCGCGCCTACTGGATCGACCACACCTACCACCACACCGTCCCGGTCAACCTGCACTATGCCTTNNCGCGGCCCTGCACGCGGCGATGGACGAAGGGCTGGAGACCCGCCACCACCGCGTCGAGGTGATGAGCCGCATCATCCAGGCCACGCTCGAACCACTGGGCTTCACCCCCTACGTGAAGCGGGCCCAGGACCGCCTGCCCACCGTGCTGGCGCTGCGCCTGCCCGACGGCTTCGACGACGAGGGGGTCCGCGCTGAACTGCGCCGTCGCGAGATTTCGGTCACCGGCGGCCTCGGGCCCACCGCCGGGGTCATCTGGCGGCTGGGACTGATGGGTGAGAGCGCCCGGATCGCCCCCTACGCCCGCCTGATGCGTGAGCTGGAGGACATCCTCGGCGTCGACGGCCTGGACGAGCGCTACCTGGCAGCTGTGGCAGCCGAGGGCCTGTGAGGACCTCTCACCCAAAGCCCACCACCCTCCCATCCCTACGGGTGGGGTGCCGTACACTCGTCCGCACCATCGCCCGCACCGGACCCCGGAAGGCTCATGCACGACGACCTGTTGGCCAGTTTGCCGCTGTTCCAGAACCTCGGACCCGAAACCCGGGCGGGGCTGGAGGCCCTCATGGTGCCCCGACGCCTGCACCGAGGCGAGGTGTTGTTCTCGGTCGGTGACGAAGCCGACGCAATGTTCATCCTGGTCGAGGGCAAGGTCAAGCTGACGATGCCCTCGCGCCAGCCGCAGCCCGCGCTCACGACGACCAAGCGCGGACGTCCGATGATCCCGCCGGCACGCGAGTCGCTGCTCGGCCTGATCGGCCCGGGAGAGTTCTTCGGTGAGCTCTCGGTGCTGGACGAGGGCCACCGCGCCACCACCGCCACCGCGATGCTGGAGTGCCGCCTATGGTGCCTCCCGGGAGCGCAAGTGCGCGAGCTGATGGCCCGCCACCACGACTTCACGATCGCGATGGTGCACCAGCTGGCCCACCGCATCCGGCTGGCGAACGAGGTGACCAGCGGGTTGGTGCTCAGCGACGTGCCCGGACGCCTGGCCTACGTGCTGCTCAGCCTGGCGGACCGCTTCGGGACGGTGGGTGAACGCGGCATCGAGCTGCACCATGACCTCACCCAGTCGGAGCTGGCCCAGATGGTGGGGGCCAGCCGGGAGACGGTGAACAAGGTGCTCACCGACTTCGTGGTGCGTCGCTGGATCACCACGTCGGGCCGCACCGTGGTCATCAAGGACCCCGCGCGCCTGCGCGCACGCGTCCAGTGACCTGCGCGCACGCGTCCAGGGAGGTCCGGCGCCAGATAGATTTGGCGCCATGACCAAGTGGGAATACTTCACGGCTCCGATCCTGAGCCATGTCAGTCAGCAGATCCTCAACAACTTCGGGCTCGACGGGTGGGAGCTCGTGCAGGTCGTCCCCGGACCGAACCCCGACACCCTGGTGGGCTACTTCAAGCGTCCACTCCCCGAGGGCAACCGATGAAACCCTCCGAGCGGCTCGCCGAGCTCGGCATCAACCTGCCGCCCGTGGCAGCACCGGTCGCGGCCTATGTGCCGGCGAAGGTGATCGGCACCCAGGTCTGGACCTCCGGCCAGCTCCCCTTCCTGGATGGCAGGCTCGGGCTGACGGGCAGGGTCGGGGGAACTGGCCAGACCACTGCCGAGATGGCTGCAGGCCAGGCCCGCATCTGCGCGCTGAATGCTCTGGCTGCGGCAGCTGACGTCGCCGGCGGCGTCGACCACATCGGACGCATCCTCAAGCTCGTCGTGTTCGTGGCCTCGGAGCCGGGCTTCACCGCCCAGCCGACGGTTGCGAACGGCGCCAGCGAATTGATGGGTGAGATTTTCGGGGAGGCCGGAGCGCATGTCCGATCGGCAGTAGGCGTCGCCAGCCTCCCACTGGATGCCCCCGTCGAGGTCGAACTCGTCGGCGAGCTCGCCTGATTCGAGAGCTGGGCTGGTTACCCAGCGCGCCTTTGCCCCGTGCGCTGACCGGTCAGTTGCGCCGCCTCGCCCTTGCGGGCGCGAACGGCGGCCAGCTGGCCGGCGGCGTTGGTCAGGTCATCGACGCACCACTGGCCGGTCTGGGTGAGTACTGGAGCTCCTCCACCGAGCAGCACGGCGTGCCATGACGTGACCCCGGGCCGCTGACGCAGCAACTGGCGCCGCTCCCGCTCGGTGAGCCCGCCCCAGACGCCCCACTCGATCTTGTTGTCGAGAGCCTCCGCGAGGCAGTGGGACCTCACGGGGCAAGAGGTGCACAGGGCACGAGCACGCTTCTGGTCCTTGCCGTCGGGGAAGAGCGCGTCTTCCAGCCCACGGCAGCGGGCATCAAGCGTCCAGTCATCGGGATTTGTGAGAGACATGTCTCTCCTCCTCCAGTCGGTGAGCAACCGTGCCATCGATGGCACCTACGGCCTTTCGTGGAACCTACCGCCTTGTGGGTGGGGTGGCAATGCTCGTTCCGCGGGTCGCGCCACCCCGACCTCACAAGGACTTCACGTACTCTGGAGCGCATGACGGAACCCGCCAGCGGCCGCAAGGCCTACAACCTCTTGATGTTCGGTCTTGCGAGCGTGCTCGCAGGCATCGTCGTGGCGGGCCTGGTGGTCCCTCCGGCCCTGCTCGCGGGCGCTGCGGTCAAGAGTGGCGCGGACTCGATGGAGAACCTCCCGGCCTCGATGGAGATCGGCGCGCAGTCGGAGCGTTCCAGGGTGCTGATGGCCGATGGTTCCACGCTGGTGGAGTTCTACGAGGAGAACCGCGTCTACGTCCCGCTGAGCAAGATCAGCAAGCTGATGCAGCAGGCGCAGGTCGACATCGAGGACGACCGTTTCTACGAGCATGGCGCCATCGATCCGAAAGGCACGCTGCGCGCGCTGGTGCGCAATGCCTCCGGTGGCACTCAGGNNTTGAAGCAGGTGCAGGTCGAGGCGGCCGTCGTCGCCGGCGACGAGGAAGCTGCGGCCAAGGCCGTCGAGCCCACCCTGTCGCGCAAGGTCCGCGAGCTGCGCTACGCCATCGCGGTGGAAAAGAAGTTCACGAAAGACCAAATCCTCGAGCGCTACCTGAACATCGCCTACTACGGCGACGGCGCCTACGGCGTCGAGGCGGCGGCCCGCCACTACTTCGGCACCACCGCCGAGAAGCTCAACCTGCCGCAGTCCGCGATGCTGGCCGGCCTGGTGCAGAACCCCGTGATGACCGACCCGGTCAACCACCCGCAGACGGCACACACCCGGCGCGCGATCGTCCTGAACCGCATGGCGCAGCTGGGCACCATCACCGAGGCCCAGGCCGAGGCCGCCAAGAACGTTCCCTTCGACAAGACCAAGGTGGTCGCCAGCCGCAAGGGCTGCATCACCTCCAGGTTCCCCTCGCTGTGCAACTACGTCCAGAACGTCCTGATCCGTGGCGACTTCCCCGCGCTCGGCAAGACCGCGGAAGCCCGCGAGAATGCGCTGAAGCGTGGCGGCCTCACCATCCAGACCCTGATCAACCCCGATTCGCAGAAGGCGGCGGAGAAGGCGGTCGCTGGCCTGATCGCCCCAACCGACCCCTTCATCTCGACCATGACGATGATCCAGCCAAAGACGGGCCTGATCGTCGCCATGGCGCAGAACCGGCCCAAGATCGGCACTGGCAAGGGCGAGACCTACTACAACTATGCGGCCGAGGCGAAGTACGGCGGCGCCGAGGGCTACCAGGCCGGATCCACCTTCAAGGCGTTCACGATGGCGGCGGCCTTCGAGAACGGCCTGACCCCTGACCAGACCTTCAACGCCCCGATGAACATGGACTTCTCGGGCCTGAGTTTCCGCTCCTGCAAGGGCAACTTCGCCGCCACGGACTTCAACGTCAAGAACTCGGTGCAGGGCTACGCCGGCAACATGAACATGTACACCGCAGCCCAGGGCTCGGTGAACACCTACTTCGTCCAGCTGGAGAAGAAGGCTGGCCTGTGTGACACGGTCAAGATGGCGCAGAAGCTGGGCATCCAACGCGCCGACGGCCTGGANNTTCTACGACTGGATTCCCTCCTTCACCCTCGGCCCGGTGGAGATCGCGCCGATGTCGATGGCCGAGGCCTACGCGACCTTCGCCAACAAGGGCGTCCACTGCGACCCCATCACCATCGAGTCGATCACCACGAAGGCGGGCAAGGCCCTGGCCGTCCCGTCGGCCAACTGCAAGCGCGTGATCAGCGAAGACGTCGCAGACACCGTCAACAAGGTTCTGAAATCGGTCGTCGACAAGGGCACCGGCCGGGCGGCCAACCTGTACAACGGTCATTCGATCGCTGGCAAGACCGGAACCACCGACTCCGCCGAGGCTGTGTGGTTCGCGGGCTACACCCCAGAGCTGGTCGGCGTCTCGATGATCGCCGCCGACAAGCAGTCGGCGACCTACAAGGGGCGTTCGAAGCGTTCGCTGACCGGCCGCACCGCCCACGGCACCAACTGCTCCTATGGATGCACCCTGAACGGATCTGGTGGCGGCGATGCCGGCACCATCTGGAAGTCGGCCATGCGCGCCGCCCTGGTCGATCTGCCCAAGACCGACTTCAGCGAGCCCAGCCAGGACGCCCTGTTGGGCAAGTCGATGACGATTCCCGACGTCTCCAACCTGAGCCTCACCGAGGCCCGTGACACCCTCGAGTCGGCTGGTTTCAGTGTCCAGGACGTGTACGTGCACAATTCGTCCTCCTACGGAACCTTCCTGCACATGACGCCCACCAGCGGTACCCGTCGCACCAGTGAGCCGATCTACTTCTACTGGTCCAGCGGGCCGGAGCCCAAGGCGCCCCCGACGGCGGCCTCGACCCGGACGTCCTCATCG
>DGKN01000208.1:0-2993 GCA_002387005.1 Propionibacteriaceae bacterium UBA4569 | reverse complement strand
GGCCGCCGGCGCCGGGGCGGGTGCCTCGGTGCTGGGTTACGGCCTGTGGGAGGCACATCGGTTCGTGCTGCGTGAAGTCGAGGTGCCGGTGCTGTCGGCCGGGCAGAGCCCGATCCGTGTGTTGCACATCAGTGACATCCACCTGACGACGTACCAGAAGGCCAAGCTCGACTGGGTGCGCAGCCTGCAGGAGCTGGAGCCCGACCTGGTCGTCAACACCGGTGACAACCTGAGCCAGGCCCAGGCCATGGAGCCCCTGCTGAACGCCTGGGGCACGCTGCTGGATCGTCCCGGAGTGTTCGTCTTCGGCTCGAACGACTACACGGTGCCGCGCTTCCGCAACCCGCTCACCTACTTCGCGGGCCCGTCCAGCACCGACAGGCACGATGAGCTGGCACGGCTGCCCTTCGACGACCTGCGGGCCAAGCTGACCGGGCGTGGTTGGGCCGACCTCAACCATCAGCGGGCGACGCTCGAGGTGGCTGGCCGCCGCATCGCCTTCCGGGGTACCGATGACGCGCACCTCGCCAAGGACGACTACTCGTTGGTCGCGGGGCCGGCCGAGCAGGGCGTCGACCTGAACATCGCCGTGACGCACGCGCCCTACCTGCGGCTGCTGGACGCCATGACCGACGACGGCATGGACATGATCTTCGCCGGCCACACCCATGGCGGACAGGTCTGCCTGCCGGTCAAGGGCGCGATCGTGACGAACTGCGACCTGGACACCGGACGCGTGAAGGGCCTGTCCAGCCACAGCCATGGCGGGCACAGCAGCTGGCTGCACGTCTCGGCCGGGATCGGCTCATCGCCCTTTGCTCCCTATCGGGTCGCCTGTCGTCCCGAGGCGACGCTGCTCACGCTGGTTGCCGAGTAGGCATTTCATCCGAGGGTGGGATAGGCTGTTCCACGGCCCTCGGGCCATCGGGGTGTGGCGCAGCTTGGTAGCGCGCATCGTTCGGGACGATGAGGTCGCAGGTTCAAATCCTGTCACCCCGACGACGAGGATCGGCGTGGGCTTGCCCACGATCCAGACGGAAGTCCCGGGACATCTTCGGATCCCGGGACTTCTGCGTTGCTGGGCGCTTCCATCGCCGGTGCAAGCAGCAGGCCGTCGGTGGCCCGACCGCTGAGTATCGGCACCCAGAAGCGCGACGGTTGCCCACTCAGGGCACCTGATGCCCCAAGACCAGAACCCTTGGACTCATGGATTGACCTCGTTCAAATCCCAGAAGTATTCTGGTGGGCCCGGCGGACGTGACCCCCCGAGCACGTTCGTCGGCGCTCTTGAAGGATCGGCCCCCGTCCGTGTGGACGGGGGCCGATCCATTTTGCGGCAATCGGTCGGCTGTCTCAGAATTGGAGGCGACGACGAATCGGGGCGGTCAGGTCGTCCACCTCCACGATCCGCAGCAGCTTCGCCCCCGCCAGGAAGACCAAACCGAAGGCGATGCCACCCAGCACGCAGACGAGCACCGACATCACCCAGCCGGGACGGAACATCGTCATCCCGTAGGACACCAGCCACGCTGTGCCGGCACCCGCGGCCGAGGCGATCAGCAGACGCGTCCACAGCCCCAGCACGCGTCCCACGCCCATGCCACCCAGCTGGCGGTTGGCCACGGCGATGAAGACGATCGAGACCATCCAGTTCGACACGGCCAGCCCGAGCGACACCGTGGCCAGACCCCAACGCGGCGGGACGACGAACCAGGCCGCCAGCGCGAAGCCCACCTGCACCACGCTCAACAAGACCTGGTAGGCGAGGTTCTGGCGGCCCTCCTCCCGCGCGAAGGAGTAGCGCTGCTGCAGGGTCGAAATGCCGAAGGCGAGCAGGCCAAGACTCATCAGCTGCAGCGACCTGGCGACGCCGTCCACCTCGGAGGCGCGCAGCCCGGGGAAGATCGCCTGCACGATCGGGTGCGCCAGGGCGACGATCAGTGCGGTCGCGGGGATGATCCCGACCGCCGGCACCGTGAGCCCCTGCACCACGAGCGCACGCAGGCCCTTGACGTCCCGGTCGTTCCAGACCCGCGTCATGCGCGGGAAGAGCGCCGTCAGGATGGACACGGTCAACAGCCCATGCGGCAGGAAGAAGATCATCAGCGCGTTGTTGTAGGCCGCGTAGCCCGGGCGCTCCACTCCCCCGCGGCCCGGCCCATTCAGACTGGTCAGGGCATTCGAGACCACGATGCCGCCCACCTGCGCGATCACCAGCGCCGTCAGGGTCCAGCCCAGCATCCGCGAGGCGGCACCCATCCCCTGCCCGCGAAGTCCCCACCGGGGACGCCAGCGGAAACCACCCTTGACCAGCGGTGGGATCAACACGAAGGCCTGCGCGATGATGCCAAGCGTGGCGGTGCCGGCCAGCGTCCAGATCATCGGCATGGTCCAGCCGAGGGCGGAGTCGTGCTTGCCCCACTGCACCAGGAAGGCCGCCAGGCCGGTGATCTGGACGACATTGGCCAGTGCCGGCGCCCACATGAAGGCCGCAAACTGGTCGCGTGCATTGAGCACATTGCCCAGCACCGCGTAGACGCCGTAGAAGAAGATCTGCGGCAAGGTCAGGTAGCCGAACAACACGGCCAAGTGCAAAGGCGCCCCTTGCAGCGAGCTGGTGACGTCCACCACCCACGGTGTCGCCGCAATGGCCAGCACGGTCACCAGCGCGATCGCGGCGAAGGCGGCGGTCAACAAGCGGTCGACGAAGTCGCGGCCACCGTCGGGCCGCTTCATGGCCTTGGTGATCTGTGGAATCAGGACGGCGTTCAGCACGCCGCCGTTGAGCAGGGTGAAGATGATGTTCGGCGCGGTGTTGGCGATGCCGAAGGCGTCCGCCGCAGCCACCACACCCAGCGCACCGGCCAGCATCGAGGTGCGCACCATGCCCAGGATCTTGCTGGCCAGCGAGCCCATCGCCATGATCGCGGAGGCACGTCCGAGCGAGGTCGCGGGACGGGCGGCCGGCGCCGCCGACCCTGCCAGTGCCCCCT
>DGKN01000181.1:18286-19018 GCA_002387005.1 Propionibacteriaceae bacterium UBA4569 | reverse complement strand
CCCGCACCACGAGAACGAGCTGGCCCAGTCGGCTGCGGCCGGTCGCGGCTTCGCCCGCTACTGGATGCACAACGCCTGGGTGACGATGTCGGGCGAGAAGATGAGCAAGTCGCTGGGCAACACTGCGCTGGTCAGCGAGGTCACGAAGAACTACAACCCGCGCGCCGTGCGCTTCTTCCTGCTCGCACCGCACTACCGCTCCATGATCGAGTTCTCCCCCGCGGACGAGGACTCCCGTGGGTCGCTGGTCGAGGCGGAGAAGGCGATCGAGCGGATTGACGGCTTCCTCACCCGCGCCCGCGCAGCTCGCGGCGAGAGCGCGACGACCGATGCTGCCCGCGACGCGATGCCGGCCGCGTTCAGCCAGGCGATGGACGACGACCTGGGCACCCCCAAGGCAGTCGCCACCTTGTTCGACGAGGTGAGCGCCGGCAACCGCGCTCTCGCCGAGGGCCGCAGCGACGAGGTGTCCGAGCACCTACTGGCCGTCGAGCTGATGCTGCGCGTCTTCGGCCTCGACCCCGCGGCACCCGAATGGGCCCATCTCGCCTCCGACAAGGGATCCGACCTGGAACCGGTGGTGGACGGTCTGGTCAAGAACCTGCTGGCGCAACGCGCCAAGGCCCGGGCCGCCAAGGACTGGGCTGCAGCCGACGCGATCCGCGACACGCTGGCCGAGGTCGGCCTCAAGATCACCGATACCCCCGAGGGCGCCACCTGGGCCCTGGAAGA
>DGKN01000181.1:0-18130 GCA_002387005.1 Propionibacteriaceae bacterium UBA4569 | reverse complement strand
GGGTTCGCGTCCGGCTGGCAAGGTCGGCGCCGAGTGGGTGGTCGGTCGCAACCCGGTGCTCGAGGCGCTCAACGCCGGCATGCCGGTGAAGTCGGTCTACGTCGCCGAGGGCGCAGAGCGCGACGACCGCCTGCGCGACATCCTCAAGTTCTGCGCCGACGCTGGCCAGCCGGTGCTCCAGATCACCCGCAACGAACTGGACCGGTTGACCGGCGGCGCCGTGCACCAGGGCGTCTCGCTGCAGCTGCCCGCCTTCGAGTACGCGCACCCGGACGACGTGCTGGCCGACGCCTTCGAGGACGACGACCGCGAGCCGCTGGTGGTCTTCTGCGACGGCATCACCGACCCGCACAACCTGGGCGCGATCATCCGCTCGGCCGCGGCCTTCGGGGCGCACGGTGTCGTCATCCCGGAACGTCGCAGCGCGTCCATGACCGCCGTGACCTGGAAGTCGTCAGCGGGTGCCGCCGCGCGCATCCCGGTCGCCAAGTGCACCAACCTGAACCGGACGCTGGCCTCCTTCGCCGATGCGGGCTTCACCGTCGTCGGCCTGGCCGGTGAGGGCGAGCTCGAGGTCGGCGCGGTGCCCGGGCTGGACGGGCCCACCGTGCTGGTCGTCGGATCCGAGGGGGACGGGCTGGCCCGCCTCACCCGGGAGACCTGCGACGAGCTGGCGAAGATCCCGATCAGCTCGGCCGTCGAGAGCCTCAACGCGTCCGTGGCCACCTCGATCGCGCTCTATGAGATCACCAAGGTCCGCGGGGCCTGAGCCCGGCCCCTTCAACACCGCCCGTGCATCCTGGACGCCACCCGTGCCCGGGTGGCGTTCATGGTTTGCGCCGCGCGTTCGCAGCGAAGGGAGGCGTTGACGATGCCAGCGCTGCCCCGCGACGCGAGTCTGGGCCCGTGCAGATCGACAACCGCGCCGAGCGCGCCGCCAGCTTCGGGACTATCGGGAGCAGTACCACCGGCTGCGTCCCGGCTACCCCGGTGACGCCGTCGACTGGATGCTGTTCGCCGACCAAGGCCGCCTACCGGTGCGCGTCCTCGACCTCGGAGCGGGCACCGGCAAGCTGAGCGATTCACTGCTGGGCCGCGGTCTGGACGTCGTGGCGGCCGACCCGTCCGTGCAGATGCTGGACGTGCTGCGGCAGCGCCACCCCGGGGTCGAGGCGCATGTCGCGACCGCCGAGTCGCTGCCACTGCCCGATGACAGCGTGGACGCGGTGGTCATCGGCCAGGCCTGTCACTGGATGGAGCCGCTGGTGGCGGGACCCGAGCTGGCGCGCGAGACCCCCACCCCGGGCCCCAGTTCGCACCGCATCAGGAGAAGGTCTTCAGCTGGACCCGCCAGACCACCGGCGACGACTACCGTGAACTGCACACCACACACTCGGCCTGGCTGGTTGCCGACGAGGCCACCCGCGCCGACCGCCGCCGCCGCTGGGCCGAGATCCTGACCGACACCCGTCACACCGGCAGTTTCGAGCTGTCCTGCACCACCGAGGTCATGCGGACGCACCTGCTGTGACCCGGTAGATTGGGAGCCGTCCCCCGGGGCTCCCAACCCGTGTCCCGGATCGTCCACCTGCACCCAGGAGCCCTCCGTGACCGATGCATCGTCCGTCGAGGCCGTGAATGCCCAGGCCAGCGCCGCCTACCAGCAGATCCTCGAGATCGTCGGAGGCGTCGAGCCCCGGATCGCCGAGGCCACCCGTCAGGAGCTGGCCGACCAGCGCTCCTCGCTGAAGCTGATCGCGTCCGAGAACTACGCCTCCCTGCCCACCCTGCTCACCATGGGTACCTGGTTGAGCGACAAGTACGCAGAGGGCACCGTCGGGCACCGTTTCTACGCCGGCTGTCAGAACATCGACTCCGTCGAGTCCATCGCGGCCGAGCACGCGCGCGAGCTCTTCGGCGCCGAGTACGCCTATGTCCAGCCCCACTCCGGCATCGACGCGAACCTGGTCGCCTACTGGGCCATCCTGAACAAGCGCATCGAGTCCCCGGAGCTGGAGCGCCTGGGTGCCAAGACCGTCAACGACCTCTCCGAGGCCGATTGGGAGACCCTGCGCCGCACCTTCAGCGAGCAGCGCGTGATGGGCATGAGCCTGGACGCCGGCGGCCACCTCACGCACGGCTTCCGCCACAACATCTCCGGCAAGATGTTCCACCAGCGCTCCTACGGCACCGATCCCGAGAGCCAGCTCATCGACTACGACAAGCTGCGTGCCGACGCCAAGGAGTTCAAGCCGCTGATCCTGATCGCCGGCTACTCGGCCTACCCCCGCCGTGTGAACTTCGCGACGATGCGCGAGATCGCGGACGAGGTGGGCGCCACCCTGTTCGTGGACATGGCCCACTTCGCGGGACTCGTTGCAGGCAAGGTCTTCGCCGGTGACGAGAACCCGGTCCCCTTCGCGGACGTCGTGGGTTCCACCACCCACAAGTCGCTGCGTGGCCCCCGTGGCGGCTTCGTGTTGGCCACCAAGGAGTACTCCGAGTCGGTCGACAAGGGTTGCCCGATGGTGCTCGGCGGCCCGCTCAGCCACGTGATGGCAGCCAAGGCCGTCGCCTTCGCCGAGGCCCGTCAGGAGTCTTTCCAGAGCTACGCCCAGAACGTCGCCGACAACGCGAAGACACTGGCCGAGGGCCTGATGAAGCGCGGCGCCAAGCTGGTCACCGGTGGCACCGACAACCACCTGGTGCTGATCGACACCACCAGCTTCGGCCTGACCGGCCGTCAAGCCGAGAGCGCGCTGCTGGACTCTGGCGTCGTCACGAACCGCAACTCGGTGCCGAACGACCCCAACGGCGCCTGGTACACCTCCGGCGTGCGGATCGGCACCCCGGCGCTGACCAGCCGCGGATTCGGTGCGGACGAGTTCGACAAGGTCGCGGAGCTCATCGTCGACGTGCTGACCAACACCACTGCGATGACGGCCAGCAATGGCCAGCCCGGCAAAGCCAAGTACACCGTCGCCGACGGCGTCGTCGACCGGACGAAGGCCGCCGCAGCCGAGCTGCTGGACGCCAACCAGCTCTACCCCGGCCTGGAGCTGTGACCCGGTGGTAGTTGCCTGACAGACGACCGAAGCCCCGGTTCCCCCATGTGGGGAACCGGGGCTTCGTCGTGTCTGGGTCGGCCGGGCGGGCAGGTCGGCGTTCAGGCGGGTCAGCGTCCGAAGAGCTGTCCCTGGGTGCTGGTGATGAAGGCGTCCATCGCCCCGGGCAGGTCACGAAGGTGCCAGTCGCCGGGAGCGCGGTACCAGTCCAGCTCCTCGCCGTCCGGGGTGTCGTCGTGGTCGGCGTCGGCCAGGGCCTGCAGCCAGCGCTCGCGTCCGCCGAGCACGACCGCATAGGGCAGCACGCGGGACAGTTCGGCGTACTCGTCGCCGGCCGGAAGCTGGTTGGTGGGCTGGGTCATCAGCTGGGACGAGAGGGCGGACAGCCCGCCCAGCAGCGCCCCGCCGGATGCAGTGCGGCGCGGCATCTCCTGGGCCACGACGAGCGTGCCCACCGCGAGGCCGACCAGCGCCAGCCCGAGCAGTCCGTAGGGGGTGAAGGCGGCCAGCAGCAGCAAGACCAGAATCGACAGGCCGAGCAGCACCCACCCCAGGGCCGCCCACTTCGAGCGGGTACGGTCCGGACGTCCGTCGAACCAGCCGAGCTGGTGGACGTCCTCATAGAGCTCGTCCTGCACGCGCCCGATCACCGGCGCTACCGCGGCCTGGATGCCGGAGACGGTCGCCGCGGGGCCGTCGGAAGGGGCGACCGCGTCGCGCAGCGTGATCTCGTACGCCCGCAGGTCACCCTCGCCCTCCTCGCGGCGCTCGAAGGTCCAGTCGAGGGCGCGGTGCGCGTCCTGCGGCAGCTCGACGATCCGCAGCCAGCCGCGGGTGGCGAGGTCGATCAGGGTGGCGGTGACGTCGACGGGGTCGACGCGCTCGTCCGCGACGGTGCCCACGTGGCCGGGACGCACCTCGTGCAGCACCCGGAAACGGCTCTCACCAGCAGCAACGGGGGTGAACTCGGCGATAGGGGTGACCTTGCGCGGGTCGATGGTGTCGCGGCCCGAGCGGCGGTGCACCGCCCACAGCGCCAGGCCACCCAGCAGCAACGGCAGCAGGGAGGCGAGCAGCGTGGTCGGGTTGATGGTGAAGGCCCGATCGAGGCTCCAGCGGTGCTTGAGCACGGCATTGGCACCCACCGACTCAGGCATGCCGAAGCTCAGCACCACCTCGTCGCCCGCATGGCGGGGGCCATCGGTGAACTGCGGGTCACTGTCGGGCATCTGGCCGCCCGAGAAGGTGGAACAGGGCTGGTGCGAACCGGCAGGCCCCGATTCGCAGTCGACGTAGGTGATGGTGGCGGGCGGCTGCACACGTCCGGTCACCGTCTTGGCGTCCACCGAGAGGCCCTGGAAGACCGGCCAGGAGAACTCGACTCCCGCCGGGGTCTGGCCATTGGCGGCCACGCAGCGCAGGGTGCCGTCGACGGTGTAGGCGATGGTGATGGGGTTGCGGCCAGCGGCCGTGGTGTCGATGGTGACGACCTGGGCGTCGTCCTTGCTCTCGACCTTCGCCGACAGGTCGGTGCTGCCAGCCTTGGCGACGATGTCGTGGACGTCGGTCTGGTAGTACTGCCCGCCGGGCAGGTCGGTAGTGGTCTCGAGCTGTTGCACGATCTGTGCCGGTGCCACGCCGGCGAACTTGATCGTCTCCGTCACCTCCAGTGAGCCGGACTCCCGAAGCACCGCGTCGACGGCCACCGACTCGGCCTGATCGGCGGCATGGGGCACCNNCGGCGGCCCAGGACAGTGCCGTCAGGGCGATGACGGACAGGCCCAGTGCGGCAGTGGTGGCACGGTGGGTATGAGTGCGGTGGGGATGAGTGCGCTGGGTATGGCTGCGGTGGGGACGAGTGCGGCGGGGACGAGAGACGGAGCTGGTCACGGGCGAGACCTTTCGGTGTGACGACGCTGGCAACTATTCCACAGCGCTTGCGGGCTGTCGGGGCGGTGGCGTTCGCCATGGGCATGAGCACGGCCGAGGACCTTGTCGGATGCGGCAGTTAGTCTGGGCGGGTGAGTCAGTGGGGGAACCAGAACCAGCCGTCCGGCCAGCCCGACGGCCAGTCCTACTGGGGGCGGCCGTCGGGTCAGAGCAACCAGGGCACCTGGGCACCGCCATCGGGCAATCCGTGGGGCCAGGGCACCGGCACGTCCACGCCCGCCTTCGGGCAGGGACGCTTCGGCCAGCCCGATCCCTACGGTCAGCAGCCCTACCAGCAGAATCCCTACGCCCAGCAGCCGGGGTACGGGCAGCAGCAGACCCAGTACGCGCAGCCCGGATACCAGCAAAACCCCTATGGCCAACAAAACCAGTACCCGCAAAACCAGTACCCTCAAAACCAGTACCAGCAGCAGGTGCAGTACCCGCTCAATCCCCGTGGAGGACGGCCACCCAAGCGCCGCAATCCCCTGCTCACCCTGCTCAAGGTCGTGCTGATCACCGGCGCCCTCATGTTCGCCGGGCTCCTGCTGCTCGGCTTCCTGTTGCTGCAGAGCGTCGACATCCAGGTGCCCACCGAGACCGAGAGCAGCGGCCCCACCGCCACTGCCACCACTTTTCCGTCGACCGCGACAACGGCTTCCACGGGGGCCACTCGCAGCGCGTCGGCCAACCCCTCGGCCACCGGAAGCATCAGTTACCAGAACGACGCCTATGTACCGCCGGCGGCCGACCAGAACCCGCCCGGTCTCCCCCAGCCGGAGACCTACACCGAGGCCACCCAGCTGCTCACCGACAATCCGCTGTACGCCCAGTCGGTGCCACGTCCGGTGCGGTGCGAGATGAGGGCGATCAACCTCGAGCAGGCAAGCAACGCCGAGTTGGAGGCGCACCTCAACGACATGATGGCCTGCCTGATGCGCGTGTGGGCGCCGCCGGTCGAGGCGGCGGGGTTCCAGGCCGTGCGCCCTTCGGTGACGGTGTACTCGAGCGCCATCTCGACCAAGTGCGGCAAGCTCCCGATGAACAATGCGGTCTACTGCGGTTCCGACCAGCAGGTCTACTACGCCGACGACCTCTACCAGGTGGTCCCGGCCTCGCTGCGCAGTTCCCGCTTCATCACCGAGGCGGTGGTGGCCCACGAGTTCGGCCACGCCGTGCAGGCGCGCACCGCGATCCTGATCAGCGAGGCAGCGTGGGCGGAGAAGTCCAACAAGTCCAAGGCCTTGGAGTACTCCCGGCGCCTTGAGGTGCAGGCCGACTGCATGGCGGGCATGTTCCTGGGTTCGATCGCCCAGTCGACGCAGATGACGGACGCCGAACTGGCCAACGTCCCCAAGCTCTTCCGCAGCTTTGGCGACGACGTGGCCACCGGCCAGGTCGACTACGTCGGCAACCATGGCAGGGGCGCCAACCGGGCCGCCTGGGCGACCAAGGGGCTGGCGAACACCTCCGTCGGCGCCTGCAACACCTTCTCGGCGCCCAGTTCGTCGGTGCGCTGAGCAGAACTGCTCCCGGGGCCCTCAGGACACCATGAGCAGGGCAGTGGCCATGGCTGCGACGCCCTCGCCGCGGCCGGTGAGCCCCAACCCGTCGGCGGTGGTGGCGCCGAGGCTGACCTCAGCGCCCAGGGCCTGCGACATCACCTTCTCCGCCTCCGCACGGCGGGCGGCCAGCCGCGGACGGTTGCCGATCACCTGGACGGCGACGTTGCCGATCTCGAAGCCGGCCTCGCGGACGCGTCGTGCCGTCTCGGAGAGGAAGGCGACGCCCGACGCACCCGCCCATTGAGGCTGGGACGTGCCGTAGTTCGACCCGAGGTCACCCAGCCCCGCGGCCGACAACAGGGCGTCGCAGACGGCGTGGCAGGCCACATCGCCGTCCGAGTGCCCAGCCAACCCCTGGGGCTCGTCCGGGAAGTGCAGACCGGCGCAGTGCATGGGCTGCCCGTCGCTGAGCTGGTGGACGTCGACGCCGATTCCAGTGCGGAACATATGGGCTCCTCAGTGGTTGGAGCGCTGGCGCCAGAAGCGCCGGCCGCTGTGGTGTCCGATGGTCGCCCGCGCCTTCCACATTGCCTTGGCGACGGTCAGGTCGGTGGGTTCGGTGATCTTCATTGCCAGCCGGGAACCCTCGACGAGCTCGACGCGGTGACCCGCCGCCTCGGCGCAGGCGAGGTCGTCGGTGAACTCCAGGCCCTGCTCGGCGGCGGCCTCGTGCGCGTTCAGGATCAGCGGGAAGGGGAAGCCCTGCGGGGTCTGGATGGCCCGCAAGAGCGATCGGTCCACGACCTGGGTGGGCCCGCCGTTCGGGTCGACCATCCGGATCGAGTCGACGACCGGGAGCGCCGGTGCGACAGCCGAGGCCCCGCTGCGAACGCACTTGATCACCTCGGCCACCACCCAGGCGGGAACCATCGGACGGACGGCGTCGTGCACCAGGATTACCTTGGTGTGGGCGAGGCGTTCGTCTTGGGCGACCGAGAGCAAGCCGTTGCGGACCGACTTCTGCCGGGTGTCGCCGCCATTCGTGGTGTGGATAGGGATCGGCGCGCCAGCGAGCGCCCTGGCGAAATGCCCGAGGGTGGCCGGGTTGGCGACGACGACCGCGTCCGTGCAACCACCGGCGGCCATGGCCTCGATGGACATCGATATGAGGGCCTGGCGCGTGATGCGCAGCGCTGGCTTGGGTGTCGTCCCGCCGTAGCGAACGCCGAGACCAGCAGCTACCAGGATCGCGACCACGGGCTCCGACATGGGCATGAGTATCCCACAATGCAGAACCGCCCCCCCCCCCGCCGGGGGGGNNCCCACGCGCGCGTGGGGGCGGTTCTGTCGCTGTGTCAGCTGTTCAGCTCGCGAGCACTTCGTCGAGCATGACCTCTGCGCGGTCCTCCTCGACCTTCTCGGCCAAGGCCAGTTCGCTGACGAGGATCTGGCGCGCCTTCGACAGCATTCGCTTCTCGCCCGCGGACAGGCCGCGTTCCTTCTCGCGGCGCCACAGGTCACGGACGACCTCGGCCACCTTCATGACATTGCCGCTGTGCAGCTTCTCGAGGTTTGCCTTGTAACGGCGGGACCAGTTGGTGGGCTCCTCGGTGTGCGGGGCACGCAGGACGCTGAACACCCGCTCCAGCCCGTCCGCGTCCACCACGTCCCGGACGCCCACCAGGTCAAGGTTGCACGCCGGCACCCTCACCACCAGGTCGGTCTGCCCCAGGATGCGCAGCACCAGGTACAGCTTGTCTTCGCCCTTGATCTTGCGCGTCTCGATGTCTTCAATGACAGCGGCCCCATGATTGGGGTACACCACCGTCTCACCGACAGTAAAAGTCATAGCCTTTGCAACCCCTTTCCCGAAGTCAAGCCTACCACGCCAATAGAAGGCCACGAAATGCGTACGGCCTAGCCAGAGGCCAAATGTGAGCCAAACAAGGGGTTGACTTTCACAGATTGCTATGCACGGCGGGCCCCGCATCGGGGCTCTGAGCCCCTCTCCCACCGGCCCAAAATGCCGCCCGACGAGCAGCGGAGCGGGAGAATCGCTAGTCTGAACTCACCCGAGCCGACGAAGGATTCGACGTATGAGCATGCTTGCCCCCAACCACTCCGCTCGTGGTGCGCGCGTCGCTGCTGCCGCGTGCCTGGGCCTGACCATCGCCCTGACGGGATGCGTCAACCACGAAACATCCACCCCCTACCAGCCCGCCGCCGGTGTGCAGACCAATGCCGCGGGCATGCAGGTGCGCAACCTGATGTTCGTGAGCGACGGTGGCACCAGCGCCCAGCTGCAGGGCACGCTGATCTCGACGCAGGACGACACCCTGAAGTCCATCACCGGCACCTCCCTGAACACCGACAACAGCGAGAAGTCGCCGCTGTCGCTGGCGATCAAGGACGTGGCGATGAAGCAGGGGCAGCCCGTGAACCTCGCCACCCAGAAGGTGGCCGCCAGCGGCGTCACCGCCGGCGGCATGACCAAGCTGACGCTCACCTTCGCAAAGGCGGAGCAGATCACCATGATGGTCCCGGTCGTCGACGCGAAGTCGTCCCAGATCAGCGAAAGCTGAACCTACACCCAGAGCACGTCCGAGGGGCCTGATCCGGATGGATCAGGCCCCTCGCGCTGTGCTGGCCGCGGTGCGCTCAGCCCTCGAACTTGTAGCCCAGGCCACGTACGGTGACCAGGAGCCTGGGGNNGTGGCGCGCAACCGCTTCACGTGGACGTCGAGGGTCTTGGTGTCACCGACATAGTCAGCACCCCAGATCCGGTCGATCAGCTGGCCTCGGGTCATCACCCGTCCGGCATTGCGCAGGAGAAGTTCCAGCAGCTCGAACTCCTTCAGCGCCAGCCGGATGGCCTGCCCGTCCACGGACACCTCGTGGCGCTCGACGTCCATCCGGACGCCGCCGGCCTCGACCAGTTCCGGCAGCAGCTCGCTCTCCTGCCCGCGTCGCAGGACCGCGCGTATGCGGGCCACCAGCTCGCGGTGGGAGAAGGGCTTGGTGACGTAATCGTCCGCGCCCAGTTCCAGGCCGACGACCGTGTCGATCTCGGTGTCACGCGCGGTGACCATGATGATCGGCACATTGCTGTGCGAGCGCAGCTGGCGGCAGACTTCGGTGCCGGGCATGCCGGGCATCATCAGGTCCAGCAGCACCAGGTCAGCGCCGCCTCGGTCGAACTCGACGAGTCCGGCCGCACCATCGGCAGCCTCCTGCACNNCCTTGCGCAGCATGTACGCGGTGGCCTCGCGGTAGGAATCCTCGTCCTCGACGACCAGTACGCGGGTCATGGGGTACCTCTCAGTAGTTGGATCAGTGCTGGGTCAGTTGGTTCGTCTCGGTTTCCGGCTCGCTGCCGGGCACGGGGACGTGGAGCGGAAGATGCAGGGTGAAGGTCGAGCCCTGGCCAGGCTTGCTCCACAGGTCCACCGAACCGCCGTGGACCGCGACGATGTGCTTGACGATCGACAGGCCGAGGCCGGTCCCACCATTGGCGCGGCTGCGCGCGTAGTCGACGCGGTAGAAGCGCTCGAAGATGCGCTGCTGGTCGGCGGCGGAGATGCCTATGCCGTTGTCGGCGACGGAGATCTCAACGAAGGGGTCGTCCTCATCCACGACCAGCGTGGTGACCGCAACCCGGGCATTCTCATTCGAGTAGACAATGGCGTTCTGCACCAGGTTGGCGACCGCGTCCACCAGCTGGGTCGCATCGCCCAGCACGGTGACCTGCTCGTTGCCGGCACGCAGCACGTTGACCGCGTGCGACTCGGCCAGCTCGCGGGTGCGCGCCAGCGCCTCCCCGATGATGTCGGTGACCACGACGGGCTGCGCCTGCAGCATTGGGTCGTCTGCCTGCAACCGCGACAGGGCGATGATCTGGGCAACCAACTCCCCCAGGCGCGCCGCCTCCGAATGCATGCGTCCGGCGAAGTGACGGACGGCCTCGGGCTCGTCCGCGGCACCCTCGACCGCCTCCGACAACAGCTGGATTGCGCCAATCGGCGTCTTCAGCTCGTGCGAGACATTCGTCACGAAGTCGCGCCGGGTCTCCTCCACCCGCAACTGCGGGGTCCGGTCCTCGGCAAGCACCAGCACCTGCCCGAAGCCCAGGTAGGTCGCCCGGATGTTCAGGTGCTGCACGGGAGCGCTGGGGCTGCGCCGGTGTGCCACGTCGAAGGCCTGCATCCGCTCGTCCCGCCGCACGGTTCGCACCGCGTCCAGCACCTCGGGCAACAGCACCCGGTCACCGCGGACGAGACTGAAGGCCCGGGCCTGGCTGGTGGCGTGCAGCACCTCGTCATGGGGGCCGCACACCAGGGCGCCAGTGCGCAGCACCGCGAGCACCTCGATGATCTGGGGGTTGACGGTGGCAGGGCCGGAGCGTTCCAGCGCGGGTTCCTCGGCCTCCGGGGGCTCCCGTAGGGCCCCGACGATCCATCCCATGACCCCGCCGATGAACAGGGCGAACGCAGCCAACAGGCCGCTGGTCAGGGCAGACATCAGGGGGACGAGCGTCACGACGCCAGTCTAGGGTGGCTGGCCGACCTGCCATGGGCATGCGGTAGGTTGAGCGTTGGAACCGTTCAGCCACTGTTCACGCTCCGGACACCGCACGTCCGCGCCACGTCGGGACAGTTTGCCTAGTCTCGTCGGGACGTGCGTGGCCCTGGCCATGGGAACGGGGATCCCCCGCCAGACCCGCTCCGACCACCACGCAAGGGACTGAAGGAAGAGATGCGCGAGACCTATCACGAAGAACTCGACCAGGTCGTCAACGACCTCGTCACCATGACCGCCAGTGTCCGCGTGGCCGTGGCAGATGCCACTCGCGCGCTGCTGGAAGCCGACCTGCGAGTCGCCGAGCGCGTGATCGCCGACGACAGCCGCCTGGACGCCATGCACGCCGAACTCGAGGAGCGTTGCTTCACGCTGCTGGCCCGTCAGGCTCCCGTCGCCGGTGAGCTCCGAACGATCGTCGCTGCGCTACGGATGGTCTTCGAGCTGGCGCGCATGGGTGACCTGGCTGCGCACGTCGCCAAGATCGCCCGCCTGCGCTACCCCGAGCACGCCGTGCCCGACACGCTGGTCACTTCCTTCAGCCGGATGGCCCGCCTGGCCGACGAGATGATCGCCAGCGCCGGACGCACCCTCCACGAGCGCAATGTCGACGAAGCGACCGCCCTGGCCGAAGACGACGAGGAGATGGACGAGCTGCGCCGCGACCAGTTCCGCGTGCTGCTCTCGGACGAGTGGGCGCACGGCGTCGAGAAGGCCGTCGACGCGGCCCTGCTCGGTCGCTACTACGAGCGCATCGCCGACCACGCTGTCGCCATGGGGCGACGGATCATCTACGTGATCACCGGCGAGGCCCCCCAGGGCGAGCAGTGGCCCGCCTGATCGGCTGATCTGCCCAGCTGGCCGGCACCGCCAACGACAGGGCNNGCCGCGCCCTGTGCGCTGTGGAGATGGGGTCTTGCGCCTCAGCAGGTCACTTCTTCTTGCCCTGGTTCTTGACCGCCTCGATCGACGCCTTCGCGGCCTCCGGGTCGAGGTAGCGGCCACCCTTGGTGACGGGCTTGAAGTCGTCGTCCAGCTCGTAGAACAGCGGGATGCCGGTGGGGATGTTCAGGCTGGCGATGTCTTCGTCGCTGATCTCGTCGAGATGCTTGACCAGTGCACGCAGCGAGTTGCCGTGCGCCGTGACGAGCACGGTCTGGCCGCTGGCCAGGTCGGGCTTGATGTCGCTCTCCCAGTACGGGATCATGCGCGCGACGACGTCCTTCAGGCACTCGGTCTGGGGACGTTCGGCCTCGGGGATGTCGGCATAACGCGCGTCGTTGAACTGGGAGTACTCCGCATCCTTGTCCAGGACGGGCGGCGGCGTGTCGTACGAACGACGCCACAGCATGAACTGCTCCTCGCCGTACTNNGCAGACCGCCGTAGTGACGCTCGTTCAGGCGCCAGCTGCGGCTGACCGGGATCCAGTGGCGGTCACAGTTGTCGAGGGCCAGGTAGGCCGTGTGGATCGCGCGACGCAAGAGCGAGGTGTGCAGCTTGTCGGGGAGCAGACCTTCGGACTTGAGAAGTTCGCCGCCGCGCTTGGCCTCGGACTCGCCCTTCTCGTTGATGTCGACGTCCACCCACCCGGTGAACAGGTTCTTCTGGTTCCACTCGCTCTCGCCGTGGCGGAGCAGGATCAGCTTGTAGGTCATGGCGACAGCCTATCGACGCTGAATCATGGCCGAGTGGTTGGATGGGGTCATGACCAATGGTGAGGCTGTGGGGTTCGCAGTGGTGACCGGTGCCAGCTCCGGGATCGGTGCCGCAACGGCCCGTCGGCTGGCTGCCGAGGGGTACCGGGTACTGTGCGTGGCACGTCGCGCCGACCGGGTGCAGCAGTTGGCCGCCGATATCGGGGGCGACTGGTTGGAGTGCGATGTCACCGATCAGGCAGCCGTGGACGCGCTGGCCCAGCGCGTCGGTGGCTCGCTCGACCTGCTGGTGAACAATGCTGGCGGGGCCGTGGGCCAAGAGCCCCTGGCGCAGGCCGACTTCGACGCCTGGGAGACCATGTTCGCGTCCAATGTCTTCGGGACCGCGCGGGTGACCAAGGCCCTGCTGCCCGCGCTGGTGCAGTCCGCCGGGACGATCGTCTTCGTCACCTCGACCGCTGCCGAGTCGGCCTACGAGGGCGGCGCCGGCTACTGCGGCGCCAAGTCAGCCGAGCGCTCCATGGTGGGTGCGCTGCGCCTTGAGATCGTCGACCGGCCGGTGCGGGTGTGTGAGATCAGCCCCGGCATGGTGCGCACGGACGAGTTCAGCCTGACCCGTTTCCACGGTGACCAGGCCAAGGCGGACGCTGTCTACGCCGGAGTGGATGAGCCCCTGGTGGCCGACGACATCGCCGACGCGATCAGCTGGATGGCGACCCGCCCGTCACACGTGAACATCGACCGGCTCGTGATCCGTCCCCGAGCACAGGCGGCCAACCACAAGGTGCACCGCACCTGTTGACTCAGCCCAGCTCGTCGCATTCGAGCCCGGCTGGGACGGACAACTGGGCGCCCCCGGATGGGAGCGCCCAGTTCTCGAGCGGTTGTTCAGGCAGTGCAGGTCAGGCGAACTCGATGAGCGCCTGGCCACCCTGGACGGGCTGGCTCTTCTCCACCAGGATGCGACCAACCGTGCCGGCGCTGGGCGCGGTGATCTCGGTCTCCATCTTCATGGCCTCCAGCACGACGAGCACCTGACCGGCCTCGATCGCGTCCCCCTCCTTGACCAGGATGCGGGCGACGGAGCCAGCCAGCGGCGCGACGACCGCATTGCTGCTGGCGGCCGGCATCGAGGCGCGGGTGGGGATCGGGTTGTTGCCGGTGTTGACGCCGCCGATGACGACCGGGCTGAGGATCGCGCTGTGCTGGTCCTCCTCCTCGACCTCGACGTCGATCACATATTCCGTCCCGTTGACGGTCACCTTGAGCTTCATGTCATCTCTCTTGTCTGGTCAGCGGACCGAGCGGTTGTGCACTCGTCCGCGGGCCTCAGTGGTCCAGTTGCGGGCCGGACGGAAGTGGACGGCCTTGATGGTCGCCTTGTGGCCCAGGAAGGCCGCCACGGCGGCTGAGATGGCCACCATGACGTCATCGGGCACCTTCTGGTTGCCCTGCAGGGTGGCCACCTGGCCCTCGAGCGCGGTGAGGCGCGCAGTGAGCTCGGCGACCAGTGCCTGCAGGTCAGCGGTGTCAGTGGTTGGCTGCGACATGTCCACCCCGATCAGGCCGGCTCGAGGCCGTGCTTCTTGGCGGGGCGCAGCTGGCGCTTGGTGGCCAGGATCTCCAGCGAGAGCGCCAGCATGCGACGCGTCTCGGCGGGGTCGATGATGTCGTCCACCTGGCCGCGGGAGGCGGCCATGTACGGCGTCGAGAAGGTCTCGCGGTACTCCTCGACCAGCTCGGCGCGCCGAGTCGTCGGATCCTCGGCGGCGTCGATCTCCCGCTTGAAGACGACGGCCGCGGCGCCCTCGGCACCCATGACGGCGATCTCGGCGCTGGGCCAGGCGAACACCTTGTCGGCGCCCAGGTCCTTGGAGCACATCGCAAGGTAGGAGCCACCGTAGGCCTTGCGCATGACCACCGTGATCTTCGGCACGGTGGCCGCCGCGTAGGCGTACAGCATCTTCGCGCCGTGGCGGATGATGCCGCCGCGCTCCTGCGCGACACCCGGCAGGAAGCCGGGGACGTCGACCAGGTTCACGACCGGGATGTTGAAGGCGTTGCAGAAGCGGATGAAGGTCGACCCCTTGTCCGAGGAGTCGATGTCCAGCACGCCGGACATCACCGAGGGGTTGTTCGCCACGAAGCCGACCGTGCGGCCGACGATTCGGCCAAAGCCCACCACGATGTTCTGAGCGAAGCCGGCGCGGACCTCGAGGAAGTCACCACGGTCCACGATCTCGCGGATGACCTCGCGCACGTCGTAGCCCTTGTTGCCCTCATCCGGGATGATCTCGCGCAGGCGCGGGTTGTCCTGTACGTCGTCGACGGGCTGGACGATCGGAGCCTCCTCGGCATTGTTCTGCGGCAGGAAGCTGAGCAGCTTCTTCGCCAGGAACAGTGCCTGCTCGTCATCGTCGGCCACGAAGTGCACGACGCCGGATGCCATCTGCGCGTCCGCGCCACCCAGCTCGTCCTGGGTGACGTCCTCACCGGTGACCTGCTTGATGACATTCGGGCCCGTGATGAACATGTGGGCCTTGCGCGTCTGGATGATGAAGTCGGTCAGGGCCGGGGAGTAGACCGCGCCACCGGCGCAGGGGCCGGCGATGATGGAGATCTGCGGCACGACGCCCGACAGGAGGACATTCTCGTAGAACACCTTGCCGTAGCCGGACAGCGAGTCGATACCCTCCTGGACGCGGGCGCCACCCGAGTCGTTGATGAAGACGAAGGGTGTGCCCGTCTCGAGCGCCGCGTGCATCGACTCGGCGACCTTGACGTTGTGCACCTCGCCCGCGGAGCCACCGGCGACGGTGAAGTCCTGGCTGGCGAAGTGGACGGGACGACCGAGCACCGCGCCGGCGCCAGTGATGACGCCGTCAGCGGGCATGTCCGCCTTGTCCATGCCGAAGAAGGTGGTGCGGTTCTTGCGGAAGGCACCATCCTCGAGCAGGGTTCCCGGATCGAGCAGGGTGTCGACGCGCTCGCGCGCGGTCATCGCACCCTTCTCGTGCTGCTTGGCGATGCGCTTCTCGCCGCCACCGGCCCGGACGCGTGCGCGTTCGGACTGGAGCTGCTCGAGGCGATCGGCCATGGTCTTGTTCTTGGCCATTGTTGTTATCCCTTCGCCGGTCAGGCCGGCTCGACCTTGACGGTGTGCTTGCGACCGTCGAAGGAGACGTTGTAGGTGACAGGTTCGGACAGCGCATTGGCCTTGCCAGCCGCAGCGTCCGCCTCGGCCTGGAGCTGGGCCCCGGTCTTGCCGACATTCTTCGGGCCCTCCTCGCGGGAGGCGAAGAACTTGGGCGCGACGCCGGGGAACATGGCGTTGGTGAGCACGTCCTCCTCGGTGCCGTTGTAGCCCGGGAGCGCCTCGGCGTCAGCGACCAGCTTTTCCCACTCGGGCTCGAGCAGGTCGGCCGGACGCACCGTGATCTCGTCCTTCTTCTGCTGTGCCTTGGCCAGAGCGACGACCTCGGGGTTGCGCTCGCCCATGCACTCGCCGTAGTAGCCGAGCATCAGGTCGGCGAACTCGCCGGTCATCACCTTGTAGCGGCCCATCAGGACGTTGAACACGGCCTGGGTGCCGACGATCTGGCTGGACGGGGTGACCAGCGGCGGGTAGCCGGCGTCCTTCTTGACGACCGGCACCTCCTCCATGACCTCCTTGATGCGGTCACCCGCACCCTGTGCCTTGAGCTGGCTCTCCATGTTCGAGAGCATGCCGCCGGGGATCTGGCTGCGGAAGATGTCGGTGTCCACCAGGGTGGCCGACTCGAAGGCCTTGTACTTGGGACGGATCGCCGCGAAGTGGTCGCGGATCTTGATGAGGCGGTCCATGTCGAGGCCGGTGGTGAACTCGGTGCCCTCGAGCATCTCGACCAGCGACTCGGTCGGGTTGTGGCCCGGGCCGAGGCTCATGGAGCTGATGGCGGTGTCGACCACGTCGGCGCCGGCCTCGATGGCCTTCATCAGCGTCACCAGGGTCACGCCGGTGGTGGAGTGGCAGTGGACGTTGACCTGCACGTCCTCGCCGTAGGTCTCCTTGATGCCCCGGATGATGTCGTAGGCGGGCTGCGGCTTGAGCAGCGCGGCCATGTCCTTGAGGGCAAGGCTCTCGGCGCCCATGTCCAGCAGCTGGCCGGCGAGCTTGACGTAGCCCTCGACGGTGTGGAGCGGGCTGATCGTGTAGCAGATGGTGCCCTGGGCGTGCTTGCCCGTCTTCTTGACCGCCTGCATGGCCTCGGCCATGTTGCGGGGGTCGTTCAGGGCGTCGAACACACGGAAGACGTCCATGCCGTTCTCGGCGGACTTGTCGACGAACTTCTCGACGACCATGTCCTCGTAGTGTCGGTAACCCAGCAGGTTCTGACCACGCAGCAGCATCTGCAGGCGGCTGTTCGGCAGCAGCTTGCGGAAGGTGCGCAGACGCTCCCAGGGGTCTTCGTTGAGGAATCGGATGCAGGAATCAAAGGTGGCCCCACCCCAGCACTCAACCGACCAGTAGCCGGCAGCATCAATGTCAGCACAAGCATCGACCATGTCTTCCATGGCCATGCGGGTTGCCATCAAGCTCTGGTGCGCATCGCGGAGGGCGACCTCTGTTACGCCAATCTGTCGCGGACTCATGGGCCCATCCTTGCACCGGGGCCGCCCCGATGGACCGGCGGGGTGCCATTAGCGAAACGGTTCACAAACAGTTCACGCGTGCTGCACGACCGTGCCGTGCGAGGCTGTGGGCATGACGCGTGAACTGCAGGCCACCGCATGCCAGGACAAGTGCGACTGGCGTTCTGCCGACGAGCAGCTGGACGGATTGCAGGTGTTCCGCTGCGGCGGTTGCAACAGCGAGTGGACGACTTCCCAGGGCTGGACCCCCCGCAATCTCGACGGCGAGGTGCCCGCCGAGGTGGCCGCCGCCCGCGCCGCCGCCGTCTCCCACACATTGGTCGACGAGACGCCGGTCGAGCCTTTGTCGGGTCCCGCTGGGGGTGGGGGTTCGGTCGGCTCCTGGTGACCAGGGTTCCGGACTGGGTGGCGAAACTGCCATACACGACAGAAAGGCCACCCACTCGGTGGATCGCGTGTTGTCCACAGCCCCACTACCTGTGGCCGCCGCGGTTTCCACAGATCGTCGCGACATGGCACCGGGCGAGCACGAATTCCAAGAGTGTGGGCATGAAGTCACGCCACCTCCTGCCCGTGGAACTCACGCAGCTCGCCGATCTCCAAGCAGGGGTGCTGTCCAGGGAGCAGGTGCACCGATTCCTCGGTGACTCCGTGGTTCGGCGGCTGCTGGGCGAGGGGCGATGGCGTCGGCTGAGCCGCGGCGTCTACGCCACGCGCACTGCGCCCGACTCCTTCGAGACCTTGGCCTGGGCCGGAGTGCTGGCAGCT
>DGKN01000206.1 GCA_002387005.1 Propionibacteriaceae bacterium UBA4569 | reverse complement strand
AACCACACCCATATCAGTTGTCCGATTCAGGTGCTGCTGGTGTGATCCCCCTCGCGCTGTTCGCGCCATGGCGGCCGTTCAGGACCCGACGAACCGGTGTACCCCGATGTGCCGTCATGGTTACAAGCTCGGTGACGTGGTGGAGTTCCGCTTCAACAACTGATGCCTGAAACGCGCGATTCACCGACGATGTGGTCTGAACGGGGCAGATCCGATTGGAGCGATCAAGTCCTCGCTTCTCCCACCATCCCAGTGGGTCGGCCGGGGCTCAGTGGCCGCGTCGGGGTTTGCGGGGCTGGTTTCGCCTGTCCCGGCTGCGGGGACGCGCGGGGGCCGGCTTGGATCCGGAGGTGGCGCGTTCCTGCTGGGTGCGGGAGCTGTCGGCGCTGCGGCCCCGGACCACGCCGACGAATTCGTCGAGCAGGGGGTTCTCGTCGCGCTGCCGCCAGGCCAGGGCGATGGGGGAGGGGGCGGCGTCGGCGACGGGACGGTAGACCAAGTCGCGTCGGCTGGCGCCACGGGCGATCGACATCGGGACGACGAGCACGGCGACGCCTGCCAGCACCCGGTCGAGGGCGGTGTCGTCCAGTTCGTTGAGCACGGTCTCCTCGCTCGCCAGGTCAGCCACCGACACCTCGTCCGCTGCGGCGAAGAGGTGTTCCTTGGACGTCCAGACGACCATCTGCTCGTCGTAGAGGGGGATCGCGTGCAGGCCCTCGCGGTCGATCGGCAGCCGCACGAAACACATGTCAAGGGAGTTGTCGCGCAGCCCGTCGAGTTGTTCGGCATCGGGCACTTCCTCGACCACGAGCGGGTCGCGGAAACGCTCGTCCCAGATGCGCCGCCACTTGGTGAGGGTGACGCCGCGAACGTGGCCGATCCGCAGTCCGGCAGCAGGCAGCGTGTTCTCACTCACCCGGGCAGGTTAGCGCTCCTGGCCCGCGAAGACCCCAACGCCGTCCGGCTGGGTTACGCTCGCGCCGTGAGCCAGAACCTGAAGCCGTCCACCGCCGCCCAGAAACTGGGCATCCTGCTGTCCGCAGCCCCCGAGGACTTCCAACAGACGTCCATCACCCGCGACGAACTGGCGGAGCTGCAGGCCAACCCGCCGCAGTGGCTGACCGACCTGCGCCGCAATGGTCCTTTCCCGCGCGACGTCGTCGCGCAGAAGCTGGGTGTGTCCAACTCGGGCCTGGCGCGCGGCGGCATCACCGAGCCGCTCGACGCCGACCAGGTGGGCGATCTCCTGGCCAACCCGCCGTCGTGGCTGGAGCACGAGCGCTCCGTCCACCGTCAGGTGGTGGCCGAGGGCGAGCGGCTCAAGGCCCAGCGCTCCGACTCGTGACGCTTTGGAGTGCTCAGGCCACCTTGTTGAGGCGCTCCGACATCACCAGGCCGAGCACCACCAGCGCGCCCATGAACAACGGCAGGATCCACATGCCCGTCGCCGCCGACAGGAAGCCGAACAGGGGCGGGGCCAGCGTCGAACCCGTGTAGGCCGAGGCCATCTGGATGCCGATGATCGCCTGGGAGTTCTTCGCGCCGAAGTTCTTGGGCGTGGAGTGGATGATCGCCGGGTAGATCGGGGCAGACCCGAGGCCGGCGATCACCAGCCCGGCCAGGGCCAGCACATTGGGGACGCCCGGCAGGGCCAGCAGCAGGACGCCGAGGCCGACGGCCAGGAAACCGCCTCGGATCAGCCAGGTATCACCGACCCGGTCGGCGAAGATGCCAGCCAGGAAGCGTCCGGCCGTGATGCCCAACAGGAACAGCGATGCGAAGGCAGCAGCGGTGGCCGCGGCGATGCCACGGTGCTGCACCAGGTAGCTGGCGGCCCACAGGATCGCGGTGCTCTCCATCGCGCAGTAGGCGAAGAAGGCGGTCAGGATGAACGCCACACCCGGGATGCGTAGCGCCTGCGGCAGCGGCACATGGCCGCCGTGGGGCGCGCCCTCGACACCGTCCCCGTCATGGTGCGCGGACGGAAGCTGGTTCACCCGTCCCCACAACGGAAGGCTGGCCAACAAACCAACGGCCAGCACCACCTGGATGATGCCGACGGTGCGGTAGGCGTTGGACCAACCCGCGCCCGCGCCCAGTGCGTGGCTCATNNAGGTAGGCGCTGGACCAGCCCGCCCCCATCGACAGGGCGGTGCCCATGATGAACGGGCTGATCGAGGCGCCGACGCCCCAGAAGCTGTGCAGCCAGTTCATGTGCCGGGCTGCGTAGTGCAGCGCGACGTAGTTGTTGAGCGCTGCATCCACCGCGCCCGCGCCGAGGCCGTAAGGGATGGCCCACACCAGGAGCATCCAGAACTCGTGCGAGACGGAGAAGCCAAGCAGCGCCGCGGCCGTCATCGCGACGCTCACCGCGGTCACCTTTCCGGCGCCGAAGCGGCGGGT
The DNA here is from genome assembly GCA_002387005.1 of Propionibacteriaceae bacterium UBA4569. Lineage (GTDB taxonomy): Bacteria > Actinomycetota > Actinomycetes > Propionibacteriales > Propionibacteriaceae > Luteococcus > Luteococcus sanguinis. Next base: position 26,991 of record DGKN01000206.1, on the reverse strand, counting down.
CAGGCGCTCGGACGCAAGGCTGGACAGGATCGTCCCGCTGGCGATGACGACGGTGATGAAACCGGCATAGGACAGCGGAACCCCGAGGTCGGAGTGCATCGCGGGCCAGCCCGCGCCCACCAGGGCGTCAGGCAGGCCAAGGCTGATGAAGGCGAGGTAGATGATCGCGAGGAGCAAGGAGTACACGGCGCGAAGCCTACCGCAGGTGTGTACGTCCGTACACATCGGGTACTGTGGGAGTCATGAGCGACGAGAAGCCGGGCCCTCAGCGGGGATCGCGCCGGGGTCGTCCCAACGACCCGGAGCGGCGTGATCGCATCATCGACGCCTGTCTGGACGTGGTCTCGGAGGTGGGCGTCGCCGGTGCCTCCCACCGCAAGATCGCCCAGTGCGCGGGCGTCCCCCTGGGTGCCATGACCTACTACTTCGACGGCATGGACCAGCTGTTGACCGAGGCCTTCACGCGCTTCGGGACCATGGTCAGCGACCGCTTCGAAGAACGTCTGGGGGCCGCGACGAACGTCGACGAGGCCTGCGCGGCGGTGGCGGAACTCGTCCTCAACGACGTAGCCGCGGACGATCGGGAACTCGTTCTCGCGCAGGAGTTGTACACACTGGCCGCCAGGGATGCGTCCTTCCGGGCGATCACCGCCGCGTGGATGGCGCGCAGTCGCGCGGCGTTGGAGCGCCACTTCGACCCGGCGACGGCGCGGATGCTGGACGCGTTGATCAAGGGTTTGACCCTGCATCGCGCGCTGGACATCGAGACCCGCGACCCGCAAGAGGTGGACGACGCGATCCGCCGGCTCGTGGGGCAGTGACGATGAGGTAGTGACGGTCTGGCCCGGTGTATGGCTCAGGGGCGGCGCGCCACGATCGTGAACGTGCACGGAATTCGGTCCGGGGTCGGCCAGACCCAGCCCTCGTCCGTCTCCACCATGGACGCGTTGTAGCGCCAGGGCAGCGTCTGGCCCTCGTCAAGGCGTTCGATCCTCAAGCCCGCCTGCAACAACGAACCGATCACCTCTGACAAGGGATGGGGCCACTCATAGGTGCGCGAATGGTCCACCTGTCCATCGCCCAGGTAGGTGCCCGGGTCGTCCCAGGACTGCGCGCTTCCGATGCCGAAGTATCGAAAGCGCACCCGCGGGTCCGCCGTCTGCTCGTCCAATGTGTAGAGCATGGGATGGCCGTCCTGGATGTAGAAGACGCCGCCGGGACGGAGCAAGGCGGCGACCTGCTGGGCCCACAGGCCAAGGTCAGCGAGCCAACAGATGGCGCCGATGCTGGTGTAGACGACGTCGAAGTCGCCCTCCAGCGCCGCCCGGGCCGCCAGCGCGTCCGACTGAACCCAAGCGATGTCGGCACCAGCCTTGTCGGCCAGATCCTTGGCCACATCCAGCGAGGCGCCTGAGAAGTCCAAACCGGTGACCTGCGCGCCGCAACGGGCCCACGAGATGGTGTCCGTGCCGATGTGGCACTGCAGGTGCAGCAACCTCAGGCCATGTACACCGCCGGCACCGAGGTGCCGCTCCAGCACTCGCCGATCGCCCTCCACCTGGCTGGAGATGCGCGTCGGGTCGTCGACATAGGCCTCGATCCCGTAGGACTTCTCGTGGAGTGCGGCACGGTCGTCCCAGTTCAGCCGGTTGGCCTCGCGTGCATCGGCCCAGCTGATCGACACGTCGTCGGGTGTGGCTTCATCGGGCATGCGCTCGAACATAGCGTGGCCAAGGGGCGTACTGACAGGGTCTGGTTTGGCTTGATCGGTTGGGGTTTGATCGATGTCATGAGCAACAGTGACTTTGAGCAGATCTTCCCGCTGGGGGAGCCCAACGACGCGTACGCGCAGTACTTCACCGGCCAGAGCTACCTGGCCCCGCTCGCCGCGGGCACGGTGCCGGTGTCGAATGTCTCCTTCGAGCCGGGATGCCGCAACAACTGGCACATCCACCACGGTGTCGACGGCTCGGGCGACCAGGTCCTGATGTGCACCGCCGGCAGCGGCTGGTACCAGGCCGAGGGCGAGCAGCCCGTCGAAATGGTGCCCGGTACCGTCATCCGAGTCCCCGCCAACACCAAGCACTGGCACGGCGCCAAGGCCGACGCGTGGTTCTCCCACGTCGCCTTCATCACACCCGGCGAGGGCGTCAGCAATGAGTGGCTCGAGCCCGTCACCGACGAGGTCTACGGTCAGCTCCCCACCGCTGGAGGTCAAGCATGAGCATCCTCGACGAGACCTACACCCTGAGCAACGGCGTCGAGATCCCCAAGCTGGGTCTCGGCACCTGGTTCATCGATGACGACAAGGCGGCCGAGGCCGTCCGTGCTGCGATCGAGGTGGGTTACCGCAACATCGACACCGCACAGGCCTACGCCAACGAGCGCGGCGTCGGCGAGGGCGTCCGGACCAGCGGCGTCGACCGGGGCGAGCTGTTCGTCTCGACCAAGCTGGCGGCGGAGGTCATGGACTACGACGGGGCGGTCGCCTCGATCGAGGGTTCGTTGGAGACGATGGGGCTCGACTACGTCGACCTGATGCTGATCCACAGCCCGCAGCCGTGGGCCGACTTCCGCGGTGGCGACTACTCGGAGGGGAACCGGGAGGCCTGGCGGGCGCTGGAGGACGCGCACAAGGCGGGCAAGGTCCGCTCGATCGGCGTCTCCAACTTCCTCGAGGCCGACCTGGAGAACATCCTCGGCTCGTGCACCGTCGTTCCGCACGTGAACCAGCTGCTGGTGCACGCGGGGAACACTCCGTCCGAACTGCTGGACTACTGCGCCGACAAGGGCATCCTCGTCGAGGCCTACTCGCCGATCGCGCACGGGGAGATCCTCGACAACGAGCAGGTGCAGGAAATGGCCGCGCGCTACGGCGTCAGCGTCCCGCAGCTATGCATCCGCTACACGATCCAGCTGGGGACGGTGTCACTGCCGAAGACCGCGAACCCCGAGCACATGCGTGCCAACACCGAGGTCGACTTCGAGATCTCGGACGAGGACATGGCTGCCCTGCGCGACCTGCACGCCCGCGACTACGGCGACTCGTCCGCCTTCCCGGTCTACAGCGGCAAGTAGGTGCGTCCCGGGCCTGGTTGTGGTTGCTGGTCAGCCGCGCTCTGAGCGCAGTCGTTCGGCCGCAGCGGCCAGACCCGGACGCTCGTCCGTGGTGGCGATCAGCAGTGCCTCGTCTGTCTCTGGGGCGGTCGCGGAACGCAATACGTCCGCGGCGCGCTCGGAGTGGTCGCGTCCGTCCCGCCGCTCGACCGTGCCATAGCGATCGGGGTCGGCGAAGGAGAGCAGCACCTCGGCCGCGTGGGACCGGCGGGCGGGGACATCGCCCGTCAGCTCGTCAGCCAAGGGGTCGATGACCGGCTCACCGAACTGGAGCAGCGCGCGGGTGAGCCCGTGGCGTCGTTCTGCGTCCGTGATGCCCAGGTGCGCGAGCAGCGTCGGCAGGGTCGCCGGGTCGGCAATGCGGGCCAGCGCCCACCATGCCTTCGACGCCACCGCCGTGTCACCCGCCTCGGCGTGCGGCAGGATCGCCGTGATGGTGGCCGGGTCGCCGACCTTGCTCAGGGCGTGCAGGACGGGTTCGTGCGGCAGGTCCTCCCGCGTCAGCGCCTTCGTCAGCTCCGGGGTCGCGGCCTCCGGACGCGCGACGACGGCCCAGGGGAGGGGCTCGCGGACGAAGTCGTCCGGTTCGGCGGCCATCAACGGGACGAGTTCAGGCATCACCGGGCTGGCGTCCATCGCCCCGAGCCGCAGCGCGGCCTGCTGCCGCAGGTTCGCGTCGTCGGAGTGCAGGGCAGCCATCAAGGTTTGGAGGGAGGTCACGTCCCCCAGAGTAGGTGCGCTCCCTGCGGGTGTCTCCCGGGTTCCCGCCTCCCCGAGCACGCTTGTGCAAGAGAGCGGCGACCGGGAAGTGGGGCAGTCAGACGAGGGAAGCCAGACGAGCGGCGGCCTTCCAGCACCCGCTGCAGCTCCGGCCGGACGACGACCTGGGTGTGCGAGGCCACGGCNNGACGAGGTGTGCACCAGCTGGTCCAGGTGCTCTCGCTCGGCTGTGCTCAGCTGCAGCACCCGGGCCAGCTCGTCGACCCCCTGCGGCGACGCGTCCCCGATCGCACCCCGTTCCAGCTTGGCGTAGTACTCGACCGAGATTCCCGCCAGCAGCGCGACCTCCTCCCGGCGCAAGCCCTGCACCCGCCTGTGCCCGATGCCCGACGGCAGCCCGGCCTGTTGAGGTGAGACCAGCCCACGATGCGCGGACAGGAAAGCGCCCACCTGCTCCCGGGCGGTCCGTCGGGGGTCTTCGCGCTGCCGTGCCACGCGCCCAACCTAGGACGACTTGCCGCCGCTCGGCGAGGGCGTCGCCGCGGTCGTCGCGCACCGGCTCGCCGACCGAGTTCCGCCAAAAATGCCGCCCTGGAGCAATTCGGTCCCTCAGCGGGACCGGATTGCTCCAGGGCGTCACTTTTGGCGGACGGGCCGTGGTTGTGAGGGGACGAGGGGGCGCGCTCAGCGGGGATCGGCTTCGAACCGAACCTGGATGGTCGCGCTGGTCGTGATGGTGTCAGGTTCGGCACCCACGAAAGCTGCGGACGACTTCATGGTGCGGAACTGCGCCCCGGCAGCAGCAGCTTCGGGTGTGGTGTCTCCCAGCAGCCCGGGGTCTGCGATTTCCAGGAAGCGCAGATCGCCGCAACCGGCCGCCCTGGCCAGCACCTCCGCGCGATCCCGGGCGTCTGCCACGGCGCGGGTGAGTACCTCGTCCCGGACCCCCGCCCGCGTCTGGTCGGTCAACGTCCAGGCGATGTCGTCGATCGACAGGCCCTCCCGCTCGCCCCACGCGGTCACCCACTGCGACAAGCGCTCGAGGTCGACGAACTCGGCGGTCACCTGCGCACTCGCCTGGTGGTGGACCACGCGCGTGCCGTCGGGGAGCTGGTCGGCCCAGGTGTTCGTCCGCGGGGTCTCGACCACCCGCCGCGAGATGGGGGAGGGCTGCTCGGCTCCGAGTGAGTCCAGATCGTCCACCAGGGCGCCGAGGTCGCGCTGCAGACAGGCCATCACCTCGACCTTGTCGGCTGACTCGGACGAAACCCTGACCCGCACCACTCCACGCTCCGGGGCCAGCTCGACGTGGTGTGCTCCCTCGACGGTGATGATCATGGCCGAAGGCTATCCGCGATCAGGCAGGGCAGGAGATGCTGCTGCGACCGGCAAGCATTCCGCTCACCACGAAAGGGTGTTTCGTGTTGGGTTGCGCGTGGGTAGCTTCGGGACATGGCTGAAAACAAGAACAGCAAGAAGATCCTGGTGGTGTCGACCGACTTCGGCACCGAGCAGGACGAGATCGTCGTGCCGGTCGAGAAGCTGCGCGAACTGGGCCACGACGTCACCGTCGTGACCCCCAGTGGAAAGGACGTGCAGACCCTCGTCGGGGACAAGGACTGGGGGAAGGTCTTCCCGTCGGACAAGAAGCTCTCCGAAGCGAGTGGTGACTTCGACGTCGTCCTGCTGCCCGGCGGCACGCTGAATGCCGACGCCGGACGGATCGACGCCGAGATCCAGCAGGTCGTCAAGGCACAAGCCGACGCCGGACGCACGATCGCGGCGATCTGTCATGCCCCGTGGATCCTGGTCGAGACCGGGCTGGCGAAGGGCAAGACGCTGACGGGCTATGAGTCGATCCGCACCGACCTCGCCAACGCCGGCGCGACCGTCGTCGACGAGGAGGTCAAGGTGTGCCCCGCGAACGGCTGGACCGCCATCACCTCGCGCACCCCGGATGACCTTGACGCCTTCGTCAGCACCATCGACCAGGCCTGAGCAACCATGTACGGGCCTGAGCAACCATTTGCAGGCCTGTACACCCTCGACAGGGCCCACCGCACCCGCTTTGATGGACGCATGATCGAGAACCGCGTCGTCACCGCGCAGGCCGAGGTTGCCGCCCCCGCCGATGTCATCTTCGAGCTGATCGCCGACCCGGCGCGCCAGCCCGAGTGGGACGGGAACGGCAACCTCGGTCACGCGGATGAGGGTCAACGCGTTCGCGCCGTGGGTGACGACTTCGTCATGGTCAACGCCAACGGGAAAGTGCGCAAGAACCACGTCCGAGAGTTCGCTGAGGGACGCTTGATCGCCTGGCAGCCGGGCCCGGTCGACCAGCCCTCCCCGGGGCACCTGTGGCGCTGGGAGCTGGAGCCGATCGACGGCCAGCACACCCTGGTCCGCCACACCTACGACTGGGCCGCACTCACCGACGAGAGGCGTCTCGAACGCGCGCGCTCGACCACGTCATCCAACCTGATGGCATCGATCCAGCGATTCAAGGAACTCAGCGAACAAGCGTCAGGAGACCGACCGCGAGGAGCGGGCACAATCCCTGCCTGATCGCGGCCAAGCGCTTGGCGGCGCCCGCATCAATGCGATGCCTGCGCGTCGCGCGCCTCCCGCTCGCCGGTCCCGATGACCGCGCGCGCCATCGCCGTCCACCCGAACGATTCAGGTACCAGGGGTAGCCGTAGAGCAGGACGGCCAGGGCGACGAACACGGCAGCGGCGATGAACATGCGTCCAAGACCAGGCTGCCGGACTCCAGTCAAAGAGTGACCATCTAGACGAGTTGCCGCCATTCGCGGCCCACCCACACCACGGGCGCGCCGACAACGTCCGGGACGCTGATCTCGTCGAGCTGGACGAGCAACAGCAGGCTCTGGCCCGCCTCGACGACCTGCACCACGCGCCCAGTCATCCGTGCGCTGTTGGTGCCCAACAGCGGAGCGCCGTTCCCGGCGGGCGTCCAGGGGTGCTCGTCGGTGAAGCGAGCACTGCCCGGGGTGGAGAAGTCGATCGCGAGTGGCAGGTCGTCCGCGGTGACCAGGTGCACCGCCAGCCCGTCGGCGTGCGCGAGCCGCTGCCCGGTCCGCGAGGCGGAGGCGACGGAGAAGGAAACCATCGGCGGTTCGATGGAGACACTCGCCAGCGACGAGACGACCATCCCCACCGGACCCTCGGCGTCGGCAGCGGTCACCAGACCAATCCCGGCCGGGTGGCGCCGGAAGGCCAGGCGCATCTGGTCGGACATCTCATCAACCACGTCGTGCGCCCTTCTTCTCCAACTCCAGCAGGAACTTCTTGGCGGGCAGGCCGCCGAGGTAACCACCCAGTGAACCGTCTCCTCGCACGACGCGGTGGCAGGGGACGACGATCGGCAGCTGGTTGGTGGCACACGCCGTCGCGGCCGCGCGGATGGCGGTGGGCCGGCCCAGGATCGTCGCGAACTCCTTGTAGGTGCGGGTGTCGCCGTAGCCGATGTCGCGTAGCCGCGCCCGGGCGGTGGCCCGGAAGGAGGGGTCGGCCGGCAGGTCCAACGGCAGGCTGAAGGACGTCCGGGTGCCGGCGAAGTACTCGTCCAGTTCGCGCGCTGCCTCCGAGAGCATGGCCGGCTCGTGGTGCAGCTCGTCGGCGATCGTGGACAGGGCGACGATCGCGGCGTCGTGCTCGCGTGCCGGGACAAAGCCGATCTCGACCAGACCATGGTCGGAGGCGACCAGCAGCAGTCGCAGGGTCTGGTCGGACCCCTCCAACTCGGGCAGGGGGCTGTCGATTTCGTCCCAGTACAGCCTGTTCCAGTGCCGTTGGGCCGTTGGCGTCGTCGGGGGGCTCATACCCACAGACTATGACGGGCGCCGAGTGTGGCTCCCGAGGGCTGGACAGTACGCGACCGTGCGGACGCTTTGGCTAGGTTCGCTGGGTGACGACGGAGCTTCCAAAGGCCGAGTTCGGCTTCCCCGGACCCCTGCGCGACCAATTGGTCGACGCCATCCTGGAGGGGTCGAAGACCGCAACATCGGGCCTGTTTGCGGAGTACCAGCGCGAGGGCGCGCCCGTCCCCGAACCCGGCGAGCGCCAGTCGTTGGTCGACTCGCACGATCGGCAGGTCGCCATCATCGAGATCATCGACGTGGGCGTGAAGCGCCTCGCCGACGTGGATCTGGGCCACGCGATGGACGAGGGGGAGGGCTACCTCTCAGTGCAGCAGTGGCGCGCCGGACACGAGCGCTTCTGGCGCAGCCCGGAGATGCAGGCCGAACTGGGTGGGGACTTCGTCATCGACGACGACACCTTGGTCGTGGTGGAGCGGTTCCGGGTCGTCGACTGAGCCAGCGGCCCTCGAGCGGTATTGCGGTCGTCGCGGGTCAGTTCACGGAAGGGGTCGTCGGCAGTACCCGACGGCCGGCGAGTACGGGCGACCTGTGGCCAACCCGGACCCAAGCTTGGCGAGATCAGGCGGCGCGGACGACGTCCTGACGCTGGGCGGGCCTTTCTGCAGGGGGCTGGGTGCCCGGCCGAGGCTGCGGGCGGTCCAACTCGGGAGTGAGCACGCCAGCCGGACGAGGACGACGGGCCCACGCGACCACCAGCACGGGCACCGCGACCAGAGCAGGGACGACGAGGAACACGCCCAGTGCGATCGCGACGAGCAGGGCCAGGCCAAGAGCAGCTTCCATGGGCCCCATTCCACGTGACGAAGGTGCCGAAACAGGGCCTGGAGAGCTTTCGTTCAGGTGTCCCAAAGGTGCTTCAGTCAACTCACATGCGGCCTTGTGGAATTGCTCAGGAAACGTGTGTCTGCTGGTGATGCGCCGCACGCCACTGGTCGCCGACGCGCAGCCAGACCGTCGTGTTCCGCGTCGTGGTGCCCAGCCCGGTGAACAGGTAGTCGAGCACGACGACCTCGCCGCCGACCGGCCGCAGCACCGTCTGGCTGATCGTCCCCGGCATGGCGCCTGAACCCGTCCCGGCACCTGCCCGGACCATGCCCAGGGTGACCTCACGTCCATTCGCGTCGATCGCGCGGAAGCCGGGGACGGTGGTCTGGTCGACCTCGGTCGCGCTCTGGTAGCTACGGCCGAGCAGGGGCTCGCGGGCGATCAGCTCACGGGCGAGTTCGTCGAGGGCGAGCTCGTCGAGGGACGTGGAGTTCTCGGGTGCCATGGGCCAAGGCTAGGCGCGTGAGCGCATGGAAGGCGCCAGAGCATCTGGGACGCCCAGTGCACCGTCAGCCCACGCGCCTAGGCTGGAGCACATGCCAGCACCTCGTTCCCGCACCACCACCCACGGCCGCAACATGGCCGGAGCCCGCGCCCTGTGGCGCGCCACCGGCATGACCAATGACGACTTCGGCAAGCCGATCGTCGCCATCGCGAACTCCTTCACGCAGTTCGTGCCGGGCCACGTCCACCTCAAGGACATGGGTCAGCTGGTCGCGGGGGCAGTGAAGGAGGCGGGCGGCGTGGGGCGCGAGTTCAACACCATCGCCGTCGACGACGGCATCGCCATGGGCCACTCCGGCATGCTCTACTCGCTGCCCAGCCGCGAGGTGATCGCCGATGCCGTCGAGTACATGGTCAACGCGCACCAGGCCGACGCGCTGGTCTGCATCTCCAACTGCGACAAGATCACCCCCGGCATGCTGCTCGCCGCGCTGCGGCTCAACATTCCCACCGTCTTCGTCTCCGGCGGACCGATGGAGGCCGGACGCATCCTTGGCGACCGCGTCGTCCCGGGCGCTCCCGACGAGGGCGGGATGGAGCGGCTCGACCTGATCGACGCCATGATCAAGGCCGTCGACAACACCGTCTCGGACGAACAGATCGACGCGATCGAGAACAATGCGTGCCCCACCTGCGGTTCCTGCTCGGGCATGTTCACCGCCAACTCGATGAACTGCCTGACCGAAGCACTCGGTCTCTCGCTGCCCGGCAACGGCTCGACGCTGGCGACCGCGATGGCCCGCAAGGACCTCTTCCTGGAGGCCGGGCGGCTCGTCGTCGACCTGTGCCGCCAGTACTACGAGCAGGACGACGACTCGGTGCTCCCGCTCTCGATCGCCGGCAAGCCCGCCTTCGAGAACGCCATGCGCCTCGACATCGCGATGGGCGGCTCGACCAACACGATCCTGCACCTGCTGGCCGCCGCGCAGGAGGCGAAGGTCGACTTCGACCAGGACGACATCGACGCGCTGAGCCGCGAGACGCCGTGTCTGGTGAAGGTGGCCCCGAACACCACGAAGTACTACATGGAGGACGTGCACCGTGCCGGGGGCATCCCCGCCATCCTCGGCGAACTGCGGCGCGCTGGGATGTTCAACGAGGGCGTGCGCGCCGTCCACTCCAAGACCCTGGACGAGTGGCTCGGCACGTGGGACATCCGCTCCGGCCAGGCCAGCGAAGCAGCGATCGAACGCTTCCACGCCGCGCCCGGCGGGGTCCGGACGACCGAGGCCTTCAGCACGAACAACCGTTGGGCCAGCCTGGACACCGACGCCGCGGACGGCTGCATCCGCTCCGTCGAGCACGCGTACACCACCGAGGGCGGTCTGGCCGTGCTGAAGGGCAACCTCGCCCCGGACGGCTGCATCGTCAAGACCGCCGGCGTCCCCGAGCACCAGTGGCAGTTCTCCGGGCCCGCGAAGGTGGCCGAGAGCCAGGAGCAGGCCGTCGAGATGATCCTGGGCGGCAAGATCGTCGAGGGGGACGTCGTCGTCGTCCGCTATGAGGGCCCGAAGGGCGGGCCGGGCATGCAGGAAATGCTGTACCCGACCAGCTACCTCAAGGGCATTGGGCTTGGCCCCAAGTGCGCGCTGATCACCGACGGACGCTTCTCCGGCGGTTCGTCCGGCCTGTCGGTCGGCCACGTGTCCCCGGAGGCGGCCAGCGGCGGAGCGATCGGCCTGGTGCGGGACGGCGACGTGATCGAGTTCGACATCCCCGGCCGCCGGGTGGAGCTCAAGGTCAGCGACGAGGAACTGAACGCCCGCCGCGCCGAGCAGGAGACGGCTGGTTGGAAGCCCGTCGACCGGGACCGCCAGGTCTCGACTGCGCTGAAGATCTTCGCGCGCTATGCCCTCTCGGCTGACAAGGGCGCCCCCCGCCACTTCGACGAGTGAGGCCGCACATCTGAACCCACCCACGAGAAGGGCCCCGCCATGGCGGGGCCCTTCGTGTGTGTTACCACGTAGTGACCAGGCAGCGGCGACGTCTCCGGCCGATGTGCCCAGGTGTCCCACCCCACCGGACCTTGCGCCGCCCTCCGGTGTGGCGACGTGTCGCCAGATGGGTGTGTGTTTCCTGAACCACCGCACCGCCCCTTCCCCGGGGCGGGCCCTTCCTTTCTAGGCGTTACGGGAGCCGACACGCAAGCCGATCTGGGGGCGTGGACAACAAACTTTCAACTCCTCCGACGCCGTCCACAACGGGCCGCCACTTGTGCACAGTCGACGGTGGACACTCCACAGGGGCTGTGGAAAACCTTGGCCGACAAAACCCTCGATCAGGCGTCCAGCGCCGAGCGTCCGGCGATCACCGTGGCAGCCGAGAGGATCGCCGTGGCGGCACCGCAGAAGAAGAGCGTGAACCACATCTCGGCACCCGAGTTGGCGATCAGCGCCACCGAAATCGCCTCGACGACCAGCGCCGCCACCAGCACTCGGGCCGGGGTCGACAGGCCCGGGACATTCCAGGACCGACGGGCCAGCAGGCCAAGCGCGACGACCAGCACGAAGGCGAGCAGCGCACGCATCACCTGGACCGCACCGAGCACGTCCTGCCCGTTGTGCACCGACAGCGGCCAGCCCAGCACGCCGGTGAAGGACCCCGGGCCGGCGACGGCGATGCCGCTGACGTGCAGCAGGTAGAGCCCCGCGACCACGGCGGACGCGAGTCGTGTGGTGGGCGTCCAGTGCCAGGTCGGACGTCCCCGGCGCAAGGACATGTAGGCCAGCGTCATCGCAACCAGGCAGGTGAGGGCGCCGAAGAGGTCGATCATGGCCAGCGGCTTGGCGATGCCGTGGTTCTTGACGACCATCATGCCGAAGATGGCCGCACCGATCGCGCCCAGCAGCGCGAAGGCGGGGGCAATCCGGGCCAGCGGCCTGGCCTTCGTGGCGGTGGCGCCGACGATGGCGGCGGCCAACAGCAGGAAGCCGGTCAGGCCAGCGACGATGCGGTGGCTGAACTCGATCAGGTCGTGGACCTCGGCCTCGGGCCCGAAGTGGCCGGGGTAGCAGCCGGGCCAGGTGGGGCAGGCGAAGCCCGAACCGGTTCCGGAGTTGATGGCACCCATCGCAACGGTCAACGTCGCGCCGATGGCGGCGACCTGGAACAGGCGCACGGCGCGGCTCATGGTGGCCTGGGCGTGCAGGTCGAGCTCGCGCGGTGCGGCGACGGCCAGCGAATTCATGGGTCTACCTCCAGGGTGATGATTGGCCCCAACCCTAGGAAGGCGCCCGGTTGTCTCAGCCGCCGGGGTGGGTCTTGTGACCTGGTCGATCGGAACGTGAGCGCGCGAGCGCCAGCCAAGGACTGGGCCTCAGGGTGTGCTGCGGATCAGCCCTTGACCTTCGCAGCCTTGGTGGTGAAGGGGGAGCTGAGGTCGAACTGGGAGCTGTAGCTGCCCACCTCGACGCCGGCGACGCCCTGCAGCTCGGCGAGCTGCTGGAACTGCGTCGTCTGCACGGCAGCGTTCAGGACGCGCATCGCGCTGCGCTGCAGATCGCCCAGACACGATGGGGTGGGGTGGCCGTTGGACCCAAAACATTCCACGCGGTCAGTTCTGATCGTAGGACGCCCAGGTGGCTGCTGTCACTGGGTGCGGGGTAGCGAATCTCGGCGAGAACTGCGCGTGCCCCACGATGCAGGGGAATCAGTCGACGTCGTCGGCCCAGGAGCCCTCGTGCGAACGGAACCAGGACGCGATCAACGGCGCCGACGCGAGCACCAGCAACAGCCGGACGACCTGGACGGCGAGCACGAAGGTGACGTCCGCCCCGCTTGAGGCGGCGGTCGCCAGCACGGCGTAGAGCCCGCCCGGGGTGGTGGCCAGGTAGGCGTCCAACAAGGGGACGTCTGCGACCCGGGCCAGCACCACGGCGAAACCCGCGCAGCCCAGGACGATGGCGACGATGAGCGCAATGGCCAGTGGCAGCAGCCGTCCGACCTCGCGCAGGCTGGAACGGGTGAACCGCAATCCCACCTGCAGTCCCACCAGCGCATATCCGACGGCCACCACGGCCTCGGGGGCGGACGGGGAGCCGACCCAACCCGAGATGGACAGTGCGGCGGCGACGAAGAGCGGCCCGAGCAGGCTGCCTGACGGGAACCGGATCACCCGCGCCGCGAACACGCCGATCGCCGCGCTCCCGGCGACGAAGAGCAGGTCCAGCCACAGGGGGTTGGAGCCGTCGACAGTCGGGGCAACGGACGTGCTGGCTGGGTGGAAGACCCAGGCGGTCACCAACGGCATCCCGACCAGGATCAGCACCACCCGCAGGTACTGCACCACCGAGGTGACCCGGTCGTCGGCGCCCAGATCCCGGGCGATCGCGGTGATGCCGGCGGCCCCACCGGCGATCATGCTGAAGGCACCGGTCGCGGCCGACACGCGTCCCCAGCTGGCGAACAGCCGCCCGACCATCAGGCTCAGCCCCAGCGTCCCGATGTTCACCGCGGCGATGGAGCCGGCGTTGTCGCCCAGTTCCCGCAGGGTGGCCGGGTTGAGCAGGACGCCCATCGACACACCAACCAGCGCCTGGCCCACCGTGGAACCCAGCCTGGGCAACTGGATCGGCTCACCGCGTCCGATGATCGCCCAGGCCATGCCCGCGAACAGCGCCCCGAAGAGCGGGGGAGAGGGCAACGCGAGCTGGTCGAAGACGACCGTGGCCAGCGCGGTGCCCACCAGCACCGCCGCCCAGGCGACGGGGCGCCGGTTGTTCGGATGCACCCGCACTCAGCCCAGCAGGGTCGTGGAGTCGGTGACGATGATCTGCGGCGCGTAGAGGCCCATCACCTGCAGCGCCGCGGCCTGGTTCTCGTCGCTCGACCCGGCGCAGGCGTCGGAGACGACGGTCACTGTGCAGCCCGCATCGGCCGCTGCGAGCGCCGTGGAGATGACGCAGCAGTCGGTGGCGACGCCTGCCAGCACCAGGTGCGGCGTGAGCCCGACGACAGCCTGGAGTTCCGGACCCCACTTTCCGAAGGTGGACACGTCCACGCTCGGATGTGACGACAGCCCGCGGGCGGAATCAACGAGCTCGAATACCGGGTCGTCATCGGGACGGTCGGCGAAGGGCCACTTGTCGAAGTAGGCGCGCCATGAACCCGCCCGGTTGGCGCCGGGCAGCCAGCGCGTCACCAGCACCCGGTCGCCGAAGGCCTCGGCCAGCCGCGCCACCGGGCCCACGGACTCGGCGAAGCGGGGGGCGCACCACTGGGAGGAGGGGTCGGCGAAGATCGCCTGGTGGTCGATCACCACCAGCCAGGAGTCGGCCGGAATGCTCATCGGTTCTCCTGCCGGGCGACGGTGCGGGCATTGAGCAGCAGGTGGCCCACCACGCCGATCAGCAGTGACACGATGACACCCAGGTTGGCCCACGGCCAGGTGCCCTCCCAACCCTCGGCGCCCTTGTGGCCCAGACCCAGCGGCTCGAGCAGGTAGCCCTGCCAGTCGTTGAAGGAGGCATCGCTGAACTGGTTGATCACCAGGCCCCAGCCGATCACCGAGGCGACCACCATCGAGACGATGGAGGCCCAGTTGACCGATCCGTAGCGGCCAGCGGAGTCGAACAATGCGTCCTCGTCGTAGGGACGCTTGCGCAGCGCGATGTCGGCGATCATGATCCCCGCCCACGCCGCCAACGGCACGCCGAGGGTCACCAGGAAGGACTGGAAGGGGCCGATGAAGCTGCTCGCGAAGAAGACGACGTAGATGGTGGCCAGCGTCAGGATCGTTCCGTCGATCGCGGCGGCGGCCGGACGAGGAATGTTGATTCCCAGGCTGAGCAGGGTCAAGCCGGAGGAATAGATGCCGAGCACCGCCCCGGAGACCAGCGTCAGGATCGCGACCACGAGGAAGGGCAGCAGGATCCAGGTCGGCAGGATCCCGGCCAGGGCACCGATCGGGTCGGTCGGGATGGCGGCATTGAGCGCCTCGTCCGAACCGGCCAGCAGCAGCCCGAAGGCGACCAGCAGCAGCGGCGCCACCGAACCACCGAAGGTGTTCCAGGCGACGATCGAGCTGGCGGAGGCGTCGCGGCGCTGGTAGCGGGACCAGTCGGCGGCGATGTTGATCCAGCCCAGGCCGAAGCCAGTCATCACCATCACGAGGGCGCCGATGCAGGCCGCGAAGGACCCCGATGGCAGCGCGCTGACGGCCGACCAGTTGATGTGGCTGATGGTCATGGCCATGAACACGAGCGTGAACGCACCCGTGACCCAGGTCAGCAGCGACTGCAGCTTCATGATCGTGTGGTAGCCAAGCACGGACGCGATGACGATGATCGCCGCGATCGCGATGCAGGCGATGATCTTGGTCATGGTGCCGTGGCTCCAACCGAGCCGGTCGAAGATGGTGGCGGTGGCGAGCGTGGCGGTGATCGTCAGTGAGGTCTCCCACCCGATCGAGGTCAACCAGCTGATGATGCCGGGCACCTTCTGGCCCTGGACGCCGAAGGCGGCGCGGGAGAGCACCATCGTCGGCACCGATCCGCGCTTGCCGGAAATGGCGATGATGCCGCACAGGGCGAAGCTGACGATGATGCCGATCACGGCGACCACCAGCGCCTGCCAGAAGGAGATGCCGAAGCCCAGCAGGTAGGAACCGTAGGTCATGCCGAAGACCGAGACATTGGCCGCGAACCAGGGCCAGAACAGGTCGGAGGGCTTGGCCGTGCGCTCGGCGTCGGGGACAACGTCGATGCCCTGCATCTCGACGAGGCGTGACTTCTCGGCCTGGCCGGTGCCGTGGGAGGCGTGATTGGCTGGTGCCGGGTTCACCGGCAGCTGGGACGGGGTGCTCGACATCTGGGCTCCTGTGGGGACTGGACGCTGCCGCCCATCATGCCCCCACCAGCGGTTTCGGCGGCGCACGTGCCGACCCTGGACCGATGCAGAGCCGCTGTCGGTCCAGAAGCCGGATCAGAAGGTGCGCTGGACGAACAACGCGTCCAGCCAGCGGTCGAACTTTCGGCCGACCTGCGGCATNNGACGAAGCCGAGCTTCTCGTGGAAGGCGATCGAGGCGGCGTTGTCGGCGTCCAGACAACCGATCATCACGTGCACGCCGTGGCCGATCGCATGGTCGATCAGGGCGAGCATCAGCATCCGTCCGACCCCCGACGCGCGGTGTCCATCCGCCACATAGACGGAGTGCTCCACGGTCTGCGCGTATCCCGCCTTGTCGCGGAAACTGCCGTAAGCCGCGAAGCCGGTGACAACGCCGTCCAGTTCGCTCACCAGCACCGGGAATCCGTGGCTGATCTTCGACTGCCACCAGACCCGGCGCTCCTCGACGGCGACCGGCTCAAGGTCGTAGCTGGCCGTGGTGCCCACGCCCGCCTCGTCGTAGATCGCGGTGATCGCGGGGAGGTCGTCGGCGGTCGCGGGGCGGATCACGGGAGGCATGGCCACCAGCCTATGGAGACGTGGGGACGCGAAGGGCTTGCCCAACGTGGTGGACCCCCGGCGTGACCAGCACATACGGTGTCAGGCGAAGCATCCACGAGACAGTGCGAGGACGGCGATGGCGTTGAACCCCGAGAACCCAGCCCAGGCCCCTGCGCTGAGCCGCGCCGATCGGCTGGACCGGTTGCCGTTCAACGGTGCGCACCGTCGGCTGCTGGTCGGTTCGGGCGTCGGCTGGGCCCTGGACGCGATGGACGTCGGCCTCATCTCCTTCGTGATGGCTGCGATCGCGCAACAGTGGCACCTCACCCCCGACACCACCAAGTGGATCGGTTCGATCGGCTTCGTCGGCATGGCCATCGGCGCCTCGCTGGGCGGCCTGCTGGCCGATCGGATCGGCCGCCGCCAGGTCTTCGCGTTGACCCTGCTCGTCTACGGCCTGGCCACCGGTGCGTCGGCGCTGTCCACCTCGGTGGCGATGCTGATGGCGCTGCGCTTCGTCGTCGGTCTGGGCCTGGGAGCGGAACTCCCGGTGGCCTCGACGCTGGTCAGCGAGTTCGCCCCGGCCCGGATCCGGGGCCGGATGGTGGTGCTGCTGGAGGCCTTCTGGGCGCTGGGCTGGATCATGGCGGCACTGCTGGCCTACCTCGTCATCCCGGCCTCGCACAATGGCTGGCGCTGGGCGCTTGCCGTCGGCGTGGTGCCGACCTTGTACGCGGCGGTGGTTCGGCTGGGGCTTCCCGAATCGGTGCGCTACCTGGAGAAGGCCGGGCGCCTCGAGGAGGCCGAACGCTCCACGCGGGTCTTCGAGAGGGCGTCCGCCATCCCCGCCCCCACCGTGGCCTCGCCGCTGCCCGAACCACCGCCCGCCGGACAGGATTCCTTGTGGTCTCCCGCCCTGCGCGGTCGCACCGCAGCCCTGTGGCTGGTCTGGTTCGGGATCAACCTGTCCTACTACGGGGCCTTCATCTGGATTCCGTCCCTGCTTGTCGCGCAGGGCTTCGAGCTCACCAAGTCGTTCGAGTTCACGCTGGTGATGACGCTGGCTCAGCTGCCCGGTTACGCGGTGGCTGCCTGGCTGATCGAGGCCTGGGGGCGCCGTCCAACCCTCGCAACCTTCCTGCTCGGGTCCGCCACCGCCGCGCTCGCCTACGGTGCTGCCGATCGTCCGGCCACGATCCTGGCTGCGGGTTGCGCGCTGAGCTTCTTCAACCTGGGCGCCTGGGGTGCCCTGTACGCCATCGGTCCGGAGGTCTACCCGACGGGGATCCGGGGCCGGGGGACAGGCGCGGCCGCCGCCTTCGGCCGGATCGCGTCGATCATCGCCCCGCTGCTCGTCCCCTCCCTGCTCGGTTTCGGCGGGACGACTGCCGTGTTCACCCTCTTCTGCGTCGCCTTCGGCGTCGCGGCAGTGGCCGCCCTCTTCCTGCCCGAACGCCGCCGCGAGGAACTCGCGTGACAGCCCGCCCGGGCCGNNCGCGGCAGGTGGGGGAGTACGTCATCCGGCGGGGCTCGATGTCCATGAATGACGTGGTGCGACTGACCGGGGTGTCGATGATGACCGCCTACCGTGACGTGGCCGCACTGGAGGACGCCGGCTTGGTGCAGCGACAGCGCGGGCAGGTGGTGGCTGCGGCTGGCTCGCTCCAGGAGGCATCGGCGAGCTTCCGGCTGGAGCAGAATGCGGCCACCAAGCTGGCGATGGCCAAGGCATTGGCGCCGCGCATCCCGCCCGGCAGCTCCCTGATGATGGACGACTCCACCAGTGGCGTCTGGTTGCTGCGCGCACTGGAAGGAGTCTCGCCGCTGACCGTCGTGACCAACTCGCTGCTGGTGGCGCAGGAGGTGCAGGATCGCGAGGACGTCCGGCTGTTCGTCGCCGGGGGCGAGTACCAGGCCTGGGCGCACTCGATGCTGGGCGTCGCCACGGTCGCGATGGTGGAGACCATGCACGTCGACCTGTGCGTGCTCTCAGCCTCCGGCATCGTGGACGGATACTGCCAGCACCCCTACGACGACGTCGCCCGTGTGAAGCAGGCGATGCTGCACCAAGCTCGGACGAAGGTACTGATCGCCGACCACAGCAAGTTCACGCGGCGTGCACTGCATGCCTTCGCGCGCTTGGACGACTTCGACCTGGTGGTGCTGGACGAGCACGTAGACGAGGCGGTGCGCGATCAACTCGACCGCGCAGGCGTCGAAATGCTGGTGGCTCCCAAGTAAAGGGGTCTGCACTGACTGCACGGATCGATCACTGGGCTGAGCTGATTCGAGCACGGGTGTGCAAGGGGCGCTGGTTGCGCGACAGCCGAAGGGCCGGCAACTAGCGTTCCATTAGGGCAGGAGTCATCCCCGCGGCATCAAGGGCTTGGAGTCCTCGCGGTTGCAAAGTCACACAAACCATGGTGATTTGGACAAGCCCGCTGATAGTTTTGGCGGGCAAGAACAGGGAAGTTCCGAAGCAGGCAGTGCAGCCGAAAGGAGACCGACATGGGATTTCGTGTCGCAATTGGTGCCGACATCGCGGGTGTCGACTACAAGGAGGCCATCAAGGCTGACCTCAAGGCCGACGAGCGCATCGACGAGGTCATCGACCTGGGCGTGGCGCCGGGAGAGGACGTCGACTACCCCCACGTCGGCGTCAAGGTCGCCAAGGAGGTCGCCGAGGGCCGCGCCGACCGCGCGATTCTCGTCTGCGGCACCGGGATGGGCATGGCCATCTCGGCCAACAAGGTTCCCGGGGTACGTGCCTGCACGGCGCACGACTCCTTCTCCGTCGAGCGTCTCGTGCTCTCCAACGACGCGCAGGTGCTGTGCCTCGGCCAGCGCGTGATCGGCCTTCATCTGGCCCGCCGTCTGGCCAAGGAGTTCTTCGACTACACCTTCGACTCCTCGTCGGCCTCGGCGCCCAAGGTTGACGCGATCAGCGCCTACGAGGCCGAACTCGGCGCCGGGAGTGGCGAAGTCAAGGGCTGCTGACCCGGCCAACGCACTTCCAGCATCACCAGAACCCGCAACGAAACACACGACTTCCCCGATCCCCGGGGAGTACAACCACTTGCCGCCACGGCGGCTGAGACATAAGGAACAAGGATGTTCACAGCATCATTCGGCATCTTCCTGCTGGGCCTGCTGGCCTCGCTGGCGGGTGGCTTCGTCGGAGCTGCCATCGGTGGCAACTTCGCCTTCGTCCTGACCGGCTTCAACGTGCTTGTGGCGTGGGGCCTGTTCGCCGGCGTCGGCACCACCATCGGCTTCGACTACCTCGCGTTCGGCCCGTTCGCCGGCCCCTACGTGATGTTCGCGGGTGGCGCCGCTGCCGCCGCCTACGCGTGGAAGAAGGGCTACCTCGAGTCCGCCAAGGACATCAACTCCCCGCTGGCCGGAATCGGCAAGCTCGACGTCCTGCTCGTCGGCGCCCTGTTCGGCATGTTCGGCTACCTCTTCCAGATCGGCGTCAGCTACATCCCGTGGTTCGGCAAGCACACCGACTCGGTCGCCTTGACCGTCGTCGTCTCGGCCCTGGTCGCCCGCGTGCTCTTCGGCTCCAAGACCGGCTCCGGCTCGATCCTCAACCCTGAGAAGTACAACAACGCCTCGGGCTTCATGGGCAAGATCGCCCCCACGCCCGAGAGCCAGTGGCTGCCCTGGCAGGAGAAGTTCGGCTACCTCGTCGGTCTGGGCGGCTTCTTCGGCGCCTTCGCCGCCGGTGCTGCGATCATGCTGGGCCACTTCGTCCCCGGCGCCGCCGGCCTGGCCAACAGCTTCCCCTTCGCGATCTCGGCCATCATCATCCTGTTCCTGATCATGGGCTTCAACATGCCCGTCCAGCACCACATCACCAACATTGGCGGCCTGGCTGGCGTGATGTTCCTGCCCGTCATCGCGGGCGCGAACTTCGACTGGAACGGCACCTGGGGCTCGGGCGACTGGACCAAGGCCGCGATCGCCATCCTGATCGGTGCCCTCTTCGGCATCCTGTCTGGCTGGCTGTGTGAGTTCTTCGCTCGTGTTTGGTACGACCGCGGCACGACCCACGTCGATCCGCCGGCCTCGGCCATCTGGATCATGAACACCGTCGTCGTCAGCCTCGCGGCCCTGCTGTCCTGACCGACCCGAACACCCACAGGAGCACCGGGATGTCCACCGACGTGATCGTGAACCCGACAGAGCTGCATGACGCCTATGTCTTCGACATGGACGGCACCATCTACCTGGGCGACCACCTGTTGCCCGGCGCAGCGCGGATGATCAACGAACTGCGTCGCCGGGGCATCCCGGTGNNTTCCTGTCCAACAACCCCACCAAGGACCCCGACCAGTACGTCGCCAAGCTCGAGAAGCTCGGGCTGCCGACCGACGTGAAGGACGTGGCCAACACCATCGTCACCACCACCCGCTGGCTCCAGGCACACCACCCGGACGCCAAGCTCTTCGTCATCGGCGAGGACCCCTTGAAGAATGCCCTGGCCAAGGCCGGTTTCGAGCTGACGGAAGACCCGGAGCGCATCGACATCGTCGTCGCCTCCTATGACCGCACCTTCGACTACCGCAAGCTGCAGATCGCCTTCGACGCGATCTGGTTCCACAAGCGCGCCTTCCTGATCCAGACCAACCCCGATCGTTTCTGCCCCTTCCCGGGCGGGCGTGGGGAGCCCGACTGCGCTGCCATCACCGCCGCCATCGAGGCCTGCACCAACACGAAGTGCGAGGTCAGCTTGGGCAAGCCCTCCCCGGTGATGCTGACCGAGGCGCTGGCCGGCCTGGACGTCACGGCAGAGAACTGCGTCATGGTCGGCGACCGGCTGCAGACCGACATCCAGATGGCGCTCGACACCGACATGCTGTCTGCCCTGGTGCTGACGGGGGAGGCGACTGCTGACGACGTCGCGGTGCTGGACGACGCCCACCAGCCGAGCTATGTGCTGGACCGCATCGACCGGCTCATCCCGCAGCAGATCTGGGACGGNNTGACCGCCGTTGATGGGTCGGGCACGACCAGCCCCGACCACATCGTCCTTTCCCCACAACACCCCCCAATTTTTGCCTCAAGCACCACAGCCCTACCCAAACACACCCAGAACCGGGGTAATCGCCCCGGATAGAGGACGCAGAGAAGCGTCATAGGAGGTTCGACCGCAATGAGCCAGAACACCAGCGAGGGTCCCTACCTGATGGGAATCGACTACGGCACCGAGAGCTGCCGAGTCGCCATCTTCGACATCCAAGGCCGCCCCGTGACCTTCGCGGCGACCCCCTACAAGACCACCCACCCGCGTCCGGGCTGGGCCGAGCAGAGCCCAGAGGAGTGGTGGCAGGCGCTGCAGGCCAGCTGTCACAAGGCGATGGCCGCCTCCGGCATCCAGCCGCACGAGATCGCCGGCATCAGCTATGACGCGACGACGATGACCGTCGTCGCCATGAACGATCGCGGGGACGAGCTGCGCCCCGCGATCATGTGGATGGACGTCCGCGCCACCGAGCAGGCCGCCCGCGCCGAGGGCTCCAACTCGGTCGCCCGCAAGTACAACGGCGACGGCACCGCCCCGGCCACAGCGGAGTGGTACCCCTTCAAGGCCGCCTGGCTGAAGGAGAACGAGCCGGAGACCTACCACGCGGCCACCAAGCTCGTCGACGCCCCCGACTGGATCAACTTCAAGCTCACCGGCGAGTGGACGACCAACATCAACTCCGCCGCGCTGCGCATGTACTACAACGGCAACGAGGGCGGCTGGCCCACGGACTTCTACGAGACCATCGGCTGCGGCGACGTCTTCGACAAGATTCCCGAGAAGGTCGTCGACCTGGGCACGCCCGTCGGCGGCCTGAGCACCATCGCGGCCCAGCTGATGGGTCTGCGCGCGGGAACGCCCGTCGCCCAGGGGCCCGCCGATGCTTGGGCTGGCCAGATCGGCCTCGGCGTCGTCGAGCCCGGCAAGATGGCGCTGATCACGGGCTCGTCCCACGTCATCACCGGACAGAGCGACAAGGAGATCCACGGCAAGGGCTTCTTCGGCTCCTACACTGACGGCGTCGTGAAGGGCCAGTACACGGTCGAGGGCGGCCAGGTGTCGACCGGCTCGGTGCTGAAGTGGTTCAAGGACAACTTCTGCCCCGACATCCAGATCGCGGCCGACACCACCGGCCTGAACGCCTACGACCTGCTCAACGCCAAGAGCAAGGACATCCCGATCGGTTCCGACGGCCTGATCATCAACGAGTACTTCCAGGGCAACCGGACGCCCTACACCGACTCGAAGGCGCGCGGAATCATCTGGGGGCTGTCCCTGATGCACACCCCGGCGCACATGTACCACGCGATCCAGGAGAGTGTCTGTTACGGCACCGCCCACAACCTGCGCGCGATGACCGACGCAGGCTTCGAGGTCAGCGAGATCGTCGCCTGTGGCGGTTCGACCAAGAGCCGTGACTGGATGCAGATGCACGCCGACGTGACCGGCGTCCCGATCACGCTCACCGAGGTCGGTGACGCCGTCGTCCTGGGCTCATGCATGCTGGCCGCCGTCGGTGCGGGGATCTACCCCGACATCCAGGAGGCCGCCAAGAACATGGTCCACTCACTCGATCGTCTGGAGCCCAACCAGGAGCGCCACGAGGAGTACCAGTTCTACGTTGACCAGTACTGCGCGTCCTACCCGCAGATGCAGGGCCTGACCCACACCGTCGTCGACCACGAGTCGGCCAAGTAACACGCCGCAAACCCTCAATCAGTCCGGCCTCCTGGGGCCCTTGCCCTCGAGGCCGGACTGCTTGAACCCTTGGGTGGACGAAGTGTTCGCCTCCGATGGCTGCTGGAAGACCAGGAGCCCTGACCCGCACCACTCCCAGACACAGGACTTCAAAGGGGAAGAGAAGGAACATGAGCAACGAGGAAAAGTACGTCATAGGTATCGACTTCGGCACCCTGTCCGGTCGCGCGGCGGTGGTGAGCGTTGCCGACGGCAAGGAACTGGGCCACGGCGTCAAGGAGTACACCCATCAGGTGATGGACCGCGGTCTGACCGCGGGTGACGGCCAGGCGCTCCCGCCCGACTTCGCCCTGCAGGTTCCCGCCGACTACGTCGAGGTGCTGCAGACCGCGGTGCCCGAGGCTGTCAAGAATGCCGGGGTCGACCCCAGCCGAATCGTCGGTATCGGCATCGACTTCACCTCCGCCACCGTCGTCGCCGCGAAGGCGGACGGAACGCCGCTGTGCGAGCTGCCGGAGTTCAAGAACCGTCCGCACGCCTACGTGAAGCTGTGGAAGCACCACGGCGCCTTCGAGCAGGCGGACCGCATCGTCGAGGTCGCCAAGCAGCGCGGCGAGGGCTGGCTGGCCCGTTACGGCGGAACCCTGTCGGCCGAGATGCTGATGCCCAAGGTGCTGGAGACCCTGGAGAAGGACCCCGAGGTCTACGCTGCCACCGAGCGCTTCTTCAACGCGCTGGACTGGATCACCTTCCGGATGACCGGCAACGAGGTCTACGCCGCGGGTGACTCGGGCTACAAGCGCAACTTCCAGGACGGCAAGTACCCCAGCCGCGAGTACCTCGAGGCCCTCAACCCCGACTTCGGTGGCGTCTTCGAGGAGAAGATGCCCGGCGAGGTGCTGCCGCTGGGTGCCGAGGCGGGCAAGCTGACCGCCGAGGCCGCCGGTTGGATGGGCCTCCCGGAGGGCATCAGCGTCGCCGTCGGCAACATCGACGCGCATGTCACTGCGGCCGCCGTCCAGGCCGTCGAGGCGGGCCAGATGACCGCCATCATGGGCACCTCCAGCTGCCACATCGTGCTGGGCCACGAGCTCAAGGAGGTGCCGGGTATGTTCGGCGTCGTCGACGGAGGCATCGTCGACGGGCTGTGGGCCTTCGAGTGCGGACAGACCGCGGTGGGCGACATCTTCGCCTGGTTCGTCAATACCTCGGTCAACGCCGACTACTACCGCGACGCCGAGGCGGCTGGCGTCAGCATCCACGACTGGCTGACCCGTCTGGCAGCCGACCAGGAGATCGGCGAGCACGGCTTGGTCGCCATGGACTGGCACAACGGCAACCGTTCCATCCTCAACGACCCGAACCTGTCGGCCATCGTCGTCGGCCAGACCCTCGGCACCCGTCCTGAGGACACCTACCGCGCGCTGATGGAGGCCACCGCCTTCGGCGCCCGCACGATCATCGAGACCTTCGCCAAGAACGGCGTCGAGATCACCGAGATCGTGGCCGCCGGCGGTCTGATCAAGAACAAGTTCCTGATGCAGATGTACGCCGACGTCTGCAAGCTGCCGATCTCGGTGGGCCTGACCACCCAGCCCGGTGCGCTGGGTTCGGCCGTCTTCGCGGCCGTCGCGGCCGGGGTCTACCCCGACGTCAAGGCCGCCTCGATGGCCATGGGTGACCGGCAGCAGAATGCCTACACCCCCAACCCGGAGGCCAGCGCGCTGTACGACAAGCTGTACTACGAGTACAGCCTGCTGCACGACGTCTTCGGTCGTGGCGGCAGCAGCCTGCTCTACCGCCTCAAGGACATGCGTCGTGCGGGCGTCCAGCGCCGCGNNAAGGTGGCCGCGTGCAGGGCCGAGGTCTCGGCCCTGCACGCGGAACTCCCGCGCTGGGGGCTGGTCGTGTGGACGGCCGGCAATGTCTCCGCCCGGGTGCGTTGCGCCGACCAGATCGGCACCGACCTGATGGTGATCAAGCCCTCCGGGGTCACCTACGACGAACTGTCACCCCAGGTGATGGTCGTCTGCGACCTCACGGGCACCAAGATCGACGACGGGACGCCCGACCGGCTCAGCCCGTCCAGCGACACCGCCGCCCACGCCCATGTCTACGAACACATGGCCGAGGTCGGGGGAGTGGTGCACACCCACTCCACCTACGCGACGGCCTTCGCCGCGCGCCGGGAGGAGATTCCCTGCGTGCTGACGATGATGGGCGACGAGTTCGGCGGACCCGTACCGGTCGGCCCGCTCGCCCTGATCGGGGACGACTCGATCGGCCGCGGGATCGTCGAGACCCTGCGGGGGCACAAGTCCCCGGCCGTGCTGATGGCCAACCACGGACCGTTCACGATCGGGCGGACCGCGAAAGACGCGGTGAAGGCCGCGGTCATGGTCGAGGAGGTGGCCCGGACGGTGCAGATCGCGCGTGAGGGCGCCACCCCCGAGTGCCCGGTGCAGCCACTTGAGGATGACGTGGTGGCGCGCCTCTACGATCGATACCAGAACGTCTACGGGCAACACTGACCCTGAAAGAGGCACCGCTCATGAACAACACCCTGTCCTGGACCGACGAGGACAAGCGCGCGGTAGACGTCGCGCGGATCCTCGCCGCCGACGCCGTGGAGAAGGTCGGGAACGGCCACCCCGGCACCGCCATCTCGCTGGCGCCGCTGGCCTACCTGCTGTACCAGAAGGTCATGAAGACCGATCCGTCCGACAGCCTGTGGCTCGGGCGTGACCGCTTCGTCCTGTCGGCAGGCCACAGCTCGCTGACCCAGTACACGCAGCTCTACCTGGCCGGTTGCGGCCTGGAGCTGGACGACCTGAAGGCGCTGCGCACCTGGGGTTCCAAGACCCCCGGGCACCCCGAGTACCACCACACCGAGTTCATCGAGGCCACCACCGGACCGCTCGGCGCCGGCATCTCGATGGCCGTCGGCATGGCGATGGCCGCCCGCAGGGAGCGTGGCCTGTTCGACCCGAACGCCGCCGCGGGTGAGAGCCCCTTCGACCACGACGTCTACGTCATCGCCGGCGACGGCTGCATGCAGGAGGGCGTCGCCTCGGAGGCCAGCTCGCTGGCCGCGACGCAGAACCTGGGCAACCTGGTGCTGTTCTACGACGACAACCGCATCTCGATCGAGGGCGACACCAAGATCGCCTTCTCCGAGGACGTCGCCGCGCGCTACGAGGCCTACGGCTGGCACGTCCAGAGCGTCGACTTCACCAACGGCGGGACCAGCTACGAGGAGAAGGTCGACGAGCTGTACGCGGCCGTCGAGGCGGCCAGGGCCGTCACCGACAAGCCCTCGTTCATCAAGGTGACCACGGTCATCGGATGGCCGCTGCCGAACAAGCAGGGCAACCACTCGGTGCACGGCTCCAAGATCGGCGGCGAGGAGATCTCGGCGCTGAAGAAGGAGCTCGGCTTCGAGGACGAGCCCTTCGCCNNCGAGCGAGGCAAGGCGGCGCGCGCCGAGTGGGACGCCAAGTTCGAGGCCTGGCAGTCCGCCAACCCCGAGCAGGCCGCACTGCTGGAGCGCGTCGCCAAGCGTGAGCTTCCCGACTCGCTCGAGCTGCCGGTCTTCGAGCCCGGCAAGAAGGCCACCCGCGCGGCGTCCGGTGAGGTGCTGACCGCACTGGCGTCCCAGATGCCCGAGCTGTGGGGCGGCTCGGCCGACCTGGCCGGCTCCAACAACACCACGATGAAGGGTGAACCCTCCTTCCTGCCGGAGGAGCGTTCGTCGCACGAGTTCAGCGGCAATCCCTACGGCCGCACGCTGCACTTCGGCATCCGCGAGC
>DGKN01000051.1:7135-12207 GCA_002387005.1 Propionibacteriaceae bacterium UBA4569 | reverse complement strand
CTCGCCGTCGCGGGTGAGCACGGCATCGAAGGGACGGTCGGCGTGGGCCGCCACGACCTCCCAGCCATCGGCGACGAGCTGCTCGACCGCGCGCTGTGCCGCCTCGGCGCCCAGCGTGCGGCGTCGCGGGTCCTCGGACGACCAGCCCGGCTCGGGTCGCACCATGGTGGGCCTGCCGTCGCCGAGGTGCTCGGCCCACAACTCCTCCAACTGCTCGGCCATTGTCTGGTGCAGCTCCACGCCGCCCCTCTGCGGTGTCCACCCGTAGCCGGGCACCCGCTGCTGGACGACCGAGAGGTCGATCATCCGCTCCTCGGGAAGCAGGACGTCCCAGGTGATGTCGACGTAGTTGCCGACCTTGCTCGGATCGTCCCAGTGCTCGGCCTGGTAGACGGGGGTGTGCACGATACCCGCACCGCGAATGCCGCGGTTGCCAGGGCCGGCCTGAACCAGGAAGACCCGATCGCCGGACTCGATGCCTTGGCGACGCCCACCGGTCATCCACGGCTCACGCCACGACCCACCAGCGGCGGTGCGGGCCACGATGTCGGCCTCGTCCTCGGGCGCCCAGACCCACTTGTCGGGGTAGAGGTTGAGCAGGAAGGTGCGCCGGGAGCGCGGGCTGTAGCGCTCGGCGGCCGGCATCGACTCCAGGTCGGAGGTGTCGAAGCTGGAGACCTGCGCGGTGGAGTCGACGGCACGGTTGACCAGCGCGTCGCGCACCGGATCGCCGGGCGGCAGGATCCGTCCCAGCAGCGCTTGCCGCGGCCCCTCCGGGGTCTCGAGGTGCTCGATGCCCTCAAGTTCGGCGACCAGTTTCACCAGCCCCTCATGACTGAAGGTGGCGAGGCTTTCGTTCTGCGCCTGTTCCTCCAGCACGAAGACGCCGCGGTTCGCGTTCCACGAGATCTCGTCCGAGACCTGTGGGTCATAGCCGACGAAGGACCGAGGTATCGGCTGGGCCGCGGGGTCCACGTCGGTGCGGGCGTCAAGGTTGATGTTGATGGCCACGAGAGCCTCTTTCTGAACGGACGATGCAGTCTGCTCCCCGGAAAATACCGGCGAAATGGCGGTGGACAACCTTCACGGAGGCATGTACGCCAACAGCCGAAAGGGGTTGGGGCAACCCTCTGCGGTCGCACCAAGGGCAGGAACCGAGAAACCAGGGGCAGGAACCGAGAAATATCCGCCGGATATACTCGAGCCTCGGCGCTGCCCACTTGGCGCCCCATCACAGGAGAACGTCATGAACCGTCGCGAACTGCTCGGACTCGGCCTCGCCACCGCTGCGATCGGCCTGGTCGGATGCAACGCCAATCCCTCGACTTCCACCTCCGTCGGCGCGGGCACCGCGTCCGGTTCGGCGAGCGCCGGCAGCAATGCATTCACCACCCAGACCCCGGTCAAGGGCGGCACCTTGAAGATCCTGAGCTCGTCGAAGGAGATCCACTTCGACCCTGCAATGAGCCAGAATCTGGCCACCTCGGGGATCCACTACATCGTCCGCGGCCTGACCGCGTGGAAGACCGACCCCAGCGCCGACACCGAACTCGTCGCCGACCTGGCCACCGACACCGGCACCACCACCGACGACGGGAAGACCTGGAAGTACACCCTCAAGGACGGGCTGAAGTACTCCGACGGCAGCGCCATCGTCGCCGCCGACGTGAAGTTCGGTCTGGAGCGCAGCTTCGACGAGCAGCTGCAGGGCGGCCTGAGCTACCACAAGGTGCTGCTCGACGGTGCCTCGGACTACACCGGCCCCTCCAATGGCAAGCACCTGGACTCGATCGAGGTGCCGGACGAGAAGACGATCATCTTCCACCTCGTCCGCCTCTTCGCCGACTGGCCCTGGATCACTTCGATGCCAGCCTTCGCACCGGTGCCCGCCACCAAGGGCATGGGCATTCCCGCCTATGACCACACCCCGCCGTCGTCGGGCCCGTACATGGTGAAGGACTACCAGGTCGGCTCGAAGGTGACCTTGGTCCGCAACCCGAACTGGGACGCCGCCACCGACACCGTGCGCCCGGCCTGGCCCGACCAGATCGACTACGAGATGGGCCTCAACCCGGAGACCTCCGCCCAGCGGATGGCCTCCGACTCCGGTGACGACAAGAACGCGACCGGCCCCTCGGTCACGGCGGCGCTGATCACGAAGGTGAATGCTGACGCGTCGCTGAAGCAGCGCGTCTACGTCTCCCCCTCGGGCGCGATCAGCTACCTGGTGATGAACACCACCCGCCCCGGTCTGAGGGATCTGGCGGTGCGCCAGGCCATCAACTACGCCGTCAACAAGCAGCAGGTGCAGACCATCCAGGGCGGTCCGGTATACGGCGGCGACATCGCCACCACCCTGATGCCGCCCGGCATCATCGGCCAGGCCGACTACGACCTCTACCCGGCCGAACCGACCGGAGACCAGGCCAAGGCGAAGGAACTGCTGCAGGGCAAGGCGGTGCCTGCGCTCAAGCTCGTCGTCGACTCCTCGAACCCCGAGCAGGGGACGATGGCCAGCTCGATCGTCAGTGACCTGAAGGCCGTCGGCATCACCGTGAACGTGGTCAGCCAGGACGCCGACAAGGCCACCGACACCCTGACCAAGAGTGGCGACTTCGACCTGGGCTTCGGCGGTTGGCAGGCCGACTACCCCTCGGCCTATGCCGCGCTGCAGCCGATCCTGGCCAGCTCCGAGATCGGCAACGGCAACTACAACATGGCCCGCCTGTCGGATGACGCGCTGGATGCCGCCATCCTGGCGGCCAGCCAGGAGACCGACGCGGAGAAGTCGAAGACCGCCTGGGCGGCCATCGACAAGCAGGCCATGGCACTCGCTCCGGTGGTGCCGCTGGTCTACAACAAGAACGCGTTCATCTACGGCTCCAATGTGGGTGGCTCCTACATCCCGAGCTTCCCGAGCTACACCAACGCCCTGGCGCAAGGCCTCAAGAAGCCGTGACGCAGCCGGCATCGGTCATCCCGGGTGCCGCCTCCTCGTCCGAGGAGGCGGCCCCGGAGCCTGCCCCACCCGCCGTTCGTCCCAGTTCAGGCCCTCGTCCAAGTTCCGCCTGGCGACGAATGCTGCGCACCACCCAGGCCCGGATCGGCCTGGCCTGCCTGACCATGGTCGCGCTGCTGGGGCTGTGCGCCC
The DNA here is from genome assembly GCA_002387005.1 of Propionibacteriaceae bacterium UBA4569. Taxonomy (GTDB): domain Bacteria; phylum Actinomycetota; class Actinomycetes; order Propionibacteriales; family Propionibacteriaceae; genus Luteococcus; species Luteococcus sanguinis. The sequence goes on along the minus strand of DGKN01000051.1, from coordinate 9,056 downwards.
CGCTGATCAGCGCGATCACCGGGCAGGACCCTGTTCGTTTTGACTCAGCCGCCATCGACGCAGCCACCGGCGGCGTGCCGATCGGGCCGATGGGTGGTGTCTCGTCCACCCACTGGCTGGGCGTCGAACCCGGCACGGGACGTGACCTGCTGGCCCTGATCGCCTACGGCACCCGCACGTCCGTGCTGATCGCCACCGGCGCCACCGTGCTGGCAGCCGGGATCGGCGTGTTGGTGGGCCTCTCGATCGGCTACTTCGGCGGTTGGGTCGAGACGGTGTTGGGGCGGGTGGTCGACTTCATGTTCGGCTTCCCCTCGCTGCTCTTCCTGATTGCGATCCAGCTCGTCGTGCCCGACTCCTTCTCCCGTCCGCTGCTGATCATGGCCTCGCTGGCCTTCTTCGGTTGGGCGTCAACCGCCCGGCTGGTCGCGGGCCAGGCGAAGGTGCTCGCGGCGCGGGACTACGTCACGGCCGCGCGCTCCACGGGTGCCACGCACCGGGCGGTGCTGGCCCGTGAGCTGCTGCCGAATCTCGTGGGCACCATCGTCGTCATCGTGGCGCTTCAGTTCCCGGGCTTCGTGGGGACGGGCGCTGGCCTGAGCTTCCTCGGTATCGGCGTGGGTCCGCAGACCCCGGAGCTGGGACGCCTGATCGGCAACTCCATCACCTGGACCTACACCGGCGCCGACCCCTGGTACCTGCTCTTCCCGGGCGCCGCGCTCTTCCTTCTGGTGCTCGGCTCCACCCTCGTCGGCGATGCCCTGCGCGACGCCTTCGACGTCCGCACCGAACAGGACGCGCAGTGACTCGCTACATCCTGCGGCGCATCGCCGCCTCGGCCCTCGTCCTGCTGCTGATCTCCTTGGCGGTCTACCTGCTCTTCTTCAGCAGCGCCGTCGACCCGGCCCGCGTCATGTGCGGACGCCCCTGCTACCCCGACCGGCTGGCCCAGATCAAGGCCTTCATGCAGACCGACCGCTCGGCCTTCGTGCAGTGGGTCGACTTCGTGAAGGGCCTGTTCGTCGGACGGACCTTCGGGGCCGGCAACGAGGCGATCCACTGCGCCGCCCCGTGCGTCGGCTTCAGCTTCGAACTGCGCCAACCCGTCACTCAGCTCATTTGGCAGCGGCTGCCGATCACCGCGTCCATCGCGCTCGGTGCCATCGTCGTCGCGGTCGCCCTCGGTATGTCCGGCGGCGTGCTGGCCGCGCTGCGCCGCAACACCTGGGTCGACCAGTTGTTGCGGGGGCTGACCTTGGTGCTGATCGCCACCCCCACCTACCTGCTCGGCCTGCTGGCCCTGCTGGTCTTCGGCTTCTACCTGAACTCCGTCCCGGTCAGCGGCTATGTGCCCTTCGCCGAGAGCCCCCTCGACTGGGCCTGGCACCTGGTGACGCCGTGGTTCGTGCTGGGGGCGCTGTTCGCGGCCAGCTACCTGCGCTTTGCCCGCAACCAGATGCTGGACGAACTGGGCGGGGACCACCTGCTTGCCCTGCGCGCCACCGGGGCGCCGCGGCGCAGCGTGCTGCGCGTCGCCCGCCGCGGCGTCTGGGTACCGATCACGACGATGGTGGGCCTGGACATCGCTGGCCTGCTGGGCGGCGCGCTCTTCACCGAACGAGTGTTCGGCATCCATGGCCTCGGCGAGCTGCTGATCGACGCCGTCTCCCGCCGCGACCTCGGCCTGGTGGTCGGCACCAGCCTGTTCGGAGCAGCCTTGGTCATCGTCGCGAACCTGGTCGTGGACATCGCCCAGGGCCTGATCGACCCCAGGATCCGCCGTGGATGAGCTGGACACGACAGCACTGAGCGTGCGCGACCTGCACGTCACCTTTAACGCGGGCACCCCGCGCGAGGTGCGCGCCGTCGACGGGGTCAGCTTCGACCTGACTCGCGGACGGGTGCTCGGGGTGGTCGGGGA
>DGKN01000051.1:6746-6974 GCA_002387005.1 Propionibacteriaceae bacterium UBA4569 | reverse complement strand
CGGACGCCAGATCGGGGACGCCTACCGGCTGCGCCACGACGCCACCCGGGCGCAGGCCGAGACCCGCGCCGCCGAGGTGCTCGGCGAGGTCGGGATCCGTGACCCTCGGCAGGCCGCGCGACGCTACCCGCACGAGTTCAGCGGCGGCATGCGCCAGCGTGCGATGATCGCAATGGCCATCGTCAACGAGCCCAGCGTTCTGGTGGCCGACGAACCCACCACCGCCCT
>DGKN01000051.1:0-6612 GCA_002387005.1 Propionibacteriaceae bacterium UBA4569 | reverse complement strand
TGTTGGCCTCGATGCCCCGGCTGGACGCGGTCGCAGGACGCCTCCCGACCCTGCCCGGGGTTCCGGCCAGCGGCGTCGACCGACCGCCCGGTTGCCCCTTCCACCCCCGGTGCGCTGTTGCGGACTCGGTCGGCGAGGCCTGCCACACGATCGTCCCGGAGCTGCGGGAACGTCCGGGTGGTCCGGGCCACCTGGCCGCGTGCCATGCCGACGCGAGCCAGGTCGACGCCTTGCGGGCGACGATGACGCAGCGCCAGGGAGGTCAGGATGGCTGACCAAGAGGTGGTGCTCCGGCTGGATGGTCTGGATAAGACCTTCACCAGTGCCCGTGGACTGCTCAGCCGCGGTTCGACGACCCACGCCGTGGACGACGTCTACCTGGAGGTGCGCCGCGGCGAGACGCTCGCCCTGGTCGGGGAATCCGGTTCGGGCAAGTCGACCGTCGCCCGGATGGCGTTGCGGCTGCTCGATGCCGACGCGGGCACCATCACCTTCGCCGGGCAGGACATCACGCACCTGTCCGCGAGGCGGATGCGTCCCCTGCGCCGGGAGATGGCGATGGTCTTCCAGGACCCCTATGCCTCGCTGAACCCCCGCCAGCGCGTCGGGCAGACGATCCGCAATGTGCTGGCCAACTTCGACCTGCCACGTTCGGACGAGCGGATCGCTGAGCTGATGGTGCAGGTGGGGCTGGATCCGCGGTTCGCCACCCGCTACCCGCACGAGTTCTCTGGCGGGCAACGCCAACGTATCGGCATCGCCCGGGCGCTGGCTTCACAGCCACGGCTGCTCGTTGCCGATGAACCTGTCTCGGCGCTGGACGTGTCGGTGCGCGCGCAGATCCTCAACCTGCTCACCGACCTGCGTGACCAGCACCAGTTGGCGGTGCTGCTCATCTCCCACGACCTGGCCGTGGTCAAGACGGTGGCTGACCGGGTGGCGGTGATGCGGGAGGGACGCATCGTCGAGCAGGGCAGCGTCGAGGAGGTCTACGTGCACCCGCGCGACGACTACACGAGGGCGCTGCTGGCAGCGGTCCCGGTGCCGGACCCAGGGCGACGGCGCCGCAGGACCCTCGCCGTGGCCGAGACAGCCCAGATCCCAGGAGACGGGGTGGACCGCGTCGAGAGGTGAGATGCTGGCAGACAACCGCCAGACCTTGCCCCACCCCGAGGTTCCCGTGACCGACTCAGTTGCCCCCACGCAGAGTCCGATGCTCCAACGGCTGCATGGTGGGGCGCGCCCGTGGATGCCAGTCGCGGACGACGCGATCCGCGCCGCGGGGCTCGTGGTGATGGTGCCGATCGCCCTCACCGCGCTCTTTCCGTTGCTGCGGCAACCCGCTCTCCAGCACTCATGGCCAGCCGTGGGCCTCACCCTGCTCCTCCTGGTACACGCGACCTGCACGATCGCGATCGCGGCCCGGTTGCACTCCCGTCGACTGCTCGCGGTGCTCTGCGCCGCGGTGCCGGTGATGATCTGGCTGCTCCTGCCGCAACGCGCAGCACTCGTCCCCAATGACCTGTGGGCTCCTGGCATCTTCTGCCTGCCTGTTGTCGTGCTGGTCGTGCTCACCCTGGAACAGGCAGGCCGCTGGCGCTGGGTGCTGGCTGGGCTCGCCTTGCTGTCGGTCTTCGAGGTCTTGTCTCCGCGCATCGGAGGCTGGACGCCGACTCGATTCAATCTGGTTGACTCGCTGTTCCTGTGGNNGTGGCAGCCGGTGATGGCCTTTCTGCTGGCCAGCGAGGGGCTGCTGCGCATGGCCCATCGCCGTGAGCAGGAGGCCCGCCTGGCCCGGGTCGCCCGCACGGCCCACGTCGCGCAGAACCTGGAGTCCGACGCCCGCCGGGAGGCCGCCCGGCTGCTGCACGACCACGTCCTGCATGCCCTGCACGCCGTGGCCCGTGGGCGCAACGTCGTCACCTCCGAGCAGGCGGTCGCCGAATGCGGTGCCGCCGTGGAACAACTCTTCCGTCCGACCGGCCAGGAGGCCCTCCCCAACCTCCGCGACCTCTTGGGCGCTGACCCCCTGCTCGCCGAGATCGGCGTGGAGGTCAGTGGCGACGCCGGCCGCCTGCCCCGCACGGTTGCCGAAGGATTGGCGGCAGCGGTGCACGAAGCCGTGAGCAATGTGCGCAAGCACGCCAGAGCCACGAGCTGCACCGTCATCCTGGGCACCAACGGCCCCGGCGTCTGCACGGTGCTCGTGCGGGACGACGGGGTCGGTTTCGACCCCTCACGGCTGCCCCGCCGTCGCCTCGGCCTGCAGCGATCCGTGGTGGAACGCCTTGATGACCTGGGCGGGCGAGCGGTGATCGATTCACGTCCCGGCGCAGGCACGCAGGTGCGGCTGTGTTGGCCCGAGGAGGGCAGCAGTGGGACCGTGACGTGGGGCTCGGGCGGCGACTTCGACCCCGAGGTCAGCCGGGCCCTGGTGTGGAGCGTCGTCCCGACGATCTGTGTCGTCGCGCTGATGGGGGCCTTGATCGTCCCCCTCATGGAGCCGGTCTGGCTGGGAGCCCTGATGAATGTCGGCTATCCGGTCGTCGCGTCCGGCCTGGTCTGGCTTGTCCGACGGCGCCCTCTCACCGTCAACGAAGCACGGGGGCTGGTGCCGCTGGCACTGGTTCCGATGGCGGTGAACGTCTGGATGATTCCGCCCGGCCAGACCCAGCTCTACCTGTACTGGACGGCCTGGGCGAGTGGGATGCTGCTGCAGGTGATGATGTTGTGTCGCACTTCTCGTGAGTCCGTGGCGGCGGCAGTGCTTGTGACGGGCTGCATGGTCGCCTTCCCGCTGATCCACTTCGGGCCCACCGTGACCTTCGTCCACTTCGGCTACGCCATCATCATGGCCGCGGGGGTGCCGCTCGTGACCATGGCGGGGTCTTTCGCGGGCAAGGCGATCTCCGCCCAGGCCCAGGAGGCTGCGCGGGCACGCATCATCACCCAGGCTGCCACCGCGCAGATGCACCAGCTGGCCCGACTGGACCATTACTGGAGCGAGCAGGTGAACTCGGAGACCATCCCGCTGCTGCGTGGAGTCGCGGCGGGAGAGCTGGACCCGGCCGACCCTGCCGTGCGTGCCCTGGCTGCAGAACTGGAGATCTCGGTGCGCGACGAACTGGTTCTGGGGCCAGCACAACTCAATCTCATCGACAGCATGCGGCGGCTGCGGGCAGCTGGCTGGCGACCCAATTCCAGCCTCTCCCGCGACGACACCGACGAAGCACTCGGCGTCGCGCGCGAACTGCTTGATCGCGTGGGTGAGCCATCCTTTGCCGGCCAGACGCTGAATGTCTCCGCCACGCCGCGCGCAGCGACGGTCGTCGTCCTCGACCCCATTCCGGCTCAGCTGGGGCTCTGGAAGACTGCCACCAGCACCCTGGGAGGACACATGGACGTGTACGAGGGCTTCTCCCGCATCGTGGTGCCAGCATGACCCCGCAGGTGAGACTGGCCGCGATCGATGACCACCCGGTCGTGCTGGCCGGGCTCTCGGCGCTCGAGCAGGAGACGGGCGGTCTGATCGAGGTCACCTTCTCGGCCACCGACGAGGACGAACTGTTCGCCCGGCTCGCGACCGAGTCGGTGGACGTGGTGCTGGTGGACCTGCAGCTCCACAGCGTCCTCACCGGCCCCGACATCATCGAACGGCTCACCGGTCTGGCCATCCCCAGTGTGATCTACACCGCCGAGCTACGACCGCTGCCGATCCGCACCGCCGTCGCCGCTGGCGCGCTCGGGCTGGCCCTGAAGAACGACCCACTGGATGGGCTGGTGCGCGCCATCACCTCCGCAGCACAGGGGGACTTCGCAGTGAGCAGCCAGCTTGCGGACGTGCTGATCAAGGACCCCTCGCTGCTGCCCCGATTGGCGCCACGCGAGATCGAGGTGCTGGAGCTGCTGCACCAGGGGATTCCGCGCAAGTCCGTCGGACGGATGATGGATCCGCCCGCGTCTGAATCCACCGTGGACACCTACCTGCGTCGCGTCTCGGCGAAGTACCGCCACCTGGGTCGCACCGTGCACGGAGTGCCGGACGCCTTGTCGCATGCCGAGCGGGATGGGCTGTTCGAGCTCTGAACAGCTGGCGCATCGGTCAGGGAAGGGAATGTCGGCACGTCCCCTGCCCCGGCAGGCCTTGAGCACTCCCCCGAGTAGACCTCAAACCCCACATCCGAACGCAGCCACGACGCGCCGACTCCCCCGAGTGTAAAACTGGGCACGGGCCCGCGCATGTCCCCTGATCAGGCGACAACGTCACCCCCGGTCGCTGAACCCTTCCTGTGCGGGGAAGGCCCCAGCAGTTCAGCGCCCGTCCAGGTAACCATGCACCAGCGGGACCACCGCCGACCCCTCGCCGGAGGCCGCCGCCACCCGCTTCATGGACCCGGACCGGACGTCCCCAGCGCAGAAGATCCCGGGCACCGACGTGGCCAGCTCAGCCGGCGGCAGACCGTCGGTCCAGCGTTCCTTGGGAACATCGCGTCCGGTGAGCACGAAGCCGTGCTCGTCCAGGGCGATCTGTTCCGGCAGCCAGCCGCAGGAGGGCCGAGCTCCCAGCAGCAGGTAGAGCCCGTCCGCCTCGACGCGCTCCGCGCGCCCGTCCGCGCCGGTGATCTCCAACCACTCCAGACGTCCGTCGCCACCGCCGTCGGTGACCTGGCTGGAACAGCGCAGCTCGACCCGCGGGTTGGCCTCCAGTTCGCGGACGAGGTAGTCGCTCATCGTCGTTCCCAGCGAGTCGCGGCGCACCACCATCGTCACGTGCGCGGCGAAACGGGACAGGTGTTGTGCGGCTTGGCCGGCGGAGTTCCCGCCGCCCACGACGAAAACCCGGCCCCCCTGCATGGCCCGTGCGGTGGTGGTGGCGGCGCCGTAGTTCACGCCGTGCCCCACGAGTTCCTCCAGCGCCTGGACGCCAAGGCGACGGTAGGCGACGCCCGTGGAGACGAGCACGGTGCGGGCGTGGGTCACGACGCCATCGATGACCAACTCGTGGCAACCGTCCTCGGCTGCCATCGGGCGCAGTGACTGCACCGGGTGACCGGCCAGGAAGCGCGCCCCGAAACGGGAAGCCTGCGTGCGGGCGCGTTGCGCCAACCGCATGCCGCTGATGCCACGCGGGAAGCCGAGGTAGTTGCGGATCATCGAGCTCGTGCCCGCCTGACCGCCGATCGCGGACGCGTCGACCGCCGCCACCGAAAGGCCCTCGGACGCGGCGTACACGCTGGCCGCCAGTCCCGCAGGGCCGGCGCCGATGACCACGAGGTCCAGGCACTGGCCCTCGAGGTCGGTGACCGGGCTGTAGAAGCGGTCACCGACCTCAGCGAGGCTCGGGTTGGACATGATCGTCCCGAAGGCATCGCGCAGCAGTGGCAGTTCGGCATCTGGGCCCGCTTGGGCGACGATCTCGCGTCCGACCTCGGAGTCGACGTGGTACAGCCTGCTCGGCATGCCCATCCGGTCGAGGAAGTCGTGGAGTTCGGCAACCCGTCCGTGCGAATCGGTGACCACCTGCGTGCCGTCCACCTCGACCCCGCCGGACGTCCAGGTCCAGTCGGACAGCAGGTCGGTGATGCCGGCGTGGAACTCCTCGTCCCGCATCCCGGAGGGGATGGTGAAGTAGGCGTCCATGTCGCCGCGGGCCAGGGCTTCGCGCAGCGCCGGGAGCGCCTCGCGGAAGGTGCCGGGCGGCAGCATGCATACCCGCTTGGTGGACGGGGAGATCGCGCCGAACTTGCTCAGCATGGATATCGCGTCGAGGTCGCTGAGCTGCCACTCGACGGCCACCATCGCCAACCGAGCGCCGGAGGCCATCAGCTCGGTGGCTCGGGAACAGGCCTGCGCGGCCGATCCGACCAGGCTGATCTCGTAGTCGCGAGCGTAACGTCCGGCCAGTTCCTGGCGGATGCGCTCGATGTTGTCGCCACCAACGACGAGCAGGACGGGGGTGGTGCGGTTCGGTTCGTGCACGCCGTGAGAATAGGCGCTCGAGTTCCCGCATGGGGAGGAATGGGACCCACGGGACTCCACCCGCTGCACGCCCCTTGTGGGGAGCGTCGCACTAGCGTGGACCCATGCTCAGAATCGGCGCTGTCGTCCTGAACTCCGATCCGGCGCAGACGGCGTCGTTCTGGAGCCGGGCGTTGCGGTGCCAGCCGGGCGCGAATCCCGACTTCTTGGTGCCCGCCTCGGCGCCGGGGCCTCATCTTCACCTCGACTCCACGGACCGCACCCATCTGGACCTGTGGACCGACTCGCCTGAAGAACAGCGGGCCGAGGTGGAACGGCTGGTTCAGCTCGGCGCCAAGCGGGTCGCATGGGACTACCCCGAGGACGCCGACTTCGTCGTCCTGGCCGACCCTGCTGGCACCCTCNNAACAGCAGCCGGTGACCACGACGTTGGATGTTCAGTCGCGCTCGAGGGCCAGTCGCCCCAGTCCGACGGCCAACGCGGCTGCGGTGGGTGCCATGAAGCGCCGCTCGAAGGCGGTGCCCGTTGCCTGGGCGGGCACACTTCCCAGCGCGGCCACGGCCAAGGCGCCCATGACCGCACGTTCGGCCCGGGACGAGCCGCCAGCGAACCCAGCCCCGCGCGCCACCAAC
>DGKN01000049.1:12589-14221 GCA_002387005.1 Propionibacteriaceae bacterium UBA4569 | reverse complement strand
TGGGCCAGCGCCAGCAGGCCCAGCGCGCCGACCAGGCAGAGACCCGAGATCCGGAAGCTGCAGGCCAGCAGGCCAAGCAGCGCGGCACTCGTCCAGTCGCGGGAACGCGCGCGTTCCCAGGCCCAGAAGGCGGCAGCGCAGAACGGACCCTCGGTGTAGGCGACGGTGGTGAACACCGCCGTCGGGGCCGCCAGCCACCAGGCGGCGGCCAACCAGCCGCCCATCCGGTACAGGGCGACGGCGGCCAGCCAGGAGGTGACCAGGCCGATCACCACCCCGAGCCCGCCCAACGGAAGGTCGAACCAGACGCCGACACGCAACAGCATCGGCAGGCCCGGGAAGAAGGCCTGGTCGATCTTCTCGGCGTAACCGTGCAGGGCGATGGCCTCGAAGTGCTGGACGTCCCAGGCCGAGATCACGTCGTGCAGGGAGCGTCCGGAGGTGCGCATCACGACCGCCGCCACCAGCGCGAACAGTGCGCGGGTGAGCAGGAAGAGGCCGGTGACCACAGCCAGGCCGTCCATCTGGCTGGCGCGGCGCGGTTCAGTCGTCATCGGACATCAGGGAGATGGGTTCCCTGGCGTCGTCCACCATGCCCGCATCGGGTGCGTGGTCGAGCACGCCGCCGATCGGGTCGTCCACGAAGGGGACGCGTACCGGGTCGTCCCAGGGGTGGCGGATGTCGTGGATGACACGCTGGGCGATCCACAGCTGGGCGCCGACGCGCAGCACGATCGCCGCCCAGTAGACGACCTCGGGGCCGCCGTCACCGGGAGCGATCTGCCCGCCCAGGTGCCCCCAGACGGCCCACCAGTAGAGTGCCTCGGCGAGCGACCAGACAGCCATGTCCAGCACCTTCGGACGGGCGAGGGCCACCAGCGGCAGCAACCACAGCGCGTACTGCGGTGCGTAGACCTTGTTCAGCACCAGGAAGCCGACCACCAGCAGCAGTACCACCTGCGCCACCCGCGGCCGGCGCGGGGCGCGGACCACCAACTGGGCCACTGCGGCAGTCCACACCAGCATCGCCATCACGGTGACCAGCGTTAGCAGGGGGACGGACGACGTCACCGCCGGCAGGCCCCACTGGTCGAACAGGTACCAGACCGAGCCCATGTCGGCACCACGGCGGTACCAGGCCTCGTAGTAGGCGAACCAGCCCTGCGGGGCGAGCGCGATGACGGGAATGTTGACGACCGCCCAGGTACTCAGGGTGGCCACCGCGAACCGCGCCATCGCCTTGTGCGTTCCGGCCCGGGCGCAGAGCATCGCGACCGCGAGGAGCACCAGCAGTGGGTAGAAGCGGGCGGAGACCGCCAGCCCCAGCACCACCCCGGCCGCGGTGGGGCGACGCAGCGCCCACAACAGCAACGCCAGGCTGGTGAGGGCGACGCCGAACAGGTCCCAGCTGACCAGACCGGCGGTGAACAGCGTCGGGGCTGCGACGACGAACATCGCGTCCCAGCTGCGCACCCGCCTTCGAATCGTGTCGGCCACCCCCGTGGCAGAGCCACGTCCCATCAGCATCTGGCAGCCGACCAGCAGCAGCAGGCAGGCGAACAACAGCACGGCGTTGACCGCGAAGAAGGCATTCGCGCTGGCGAGGACGCGGGCCAGCGGCAGCTCGGGTTT
>DGKN01000049.1:311-12512 GCA_002387005.1 Propionibacteriaceae bacterium UBA4569 | reverse complement strand
GCCAACGAGACGATCCACGGCAGCGGGTCGAACCAGATGCCGGCACGACGGCCATGGGCGGCGACGGGTCCGCCCAGGCGTTCGTGTCTCGACATGCACGCGAGCCTATGCGAGCCCGCGATGACCACGCTCCAGGAGCTCAGGTAGCTCAGGAGCCCGTTGAGGTCGGCTGGGCGGCCTGCGTCGTGGCAGCCGCCTGCCTGGTGGTGGCCCTGGTCGCGGTCCGGGTGGGCTGCGCCGCCTCGATCGTGGTCGGGGCTGCCGCGGTGGACTGCGCCGTCGTCGTCTGGGGTGCTGCCGCGGTGGTGGTCTGTGCCGCGGCGGTCCGGGTGGTGGCCGTGGACGGGCTGGCACCACCCGCGGCCGTCTCCTGGGCGGAGGCCGACTCCGACGGCTGCTCGCTCTGGGTCTGGTCGGAGCTGCCCTGGCTGGAGGTGTCGGTCTGCTGCGTCTGCACCGGAGCCGGGGCAGGGTAGGCACCCGTGTTGACGCCCGCCGCGCTGTCGAACTGCTCGACCGGCAGTCCGTCCATGGCGGTCTCCATGTAGTCGCGCCAGGTCAGTGCGGGGTAGGTGCCACCGAAGAAGGTGGAGTCGTAGCTTCGCTTGTAGGGGTCGAGGGCCTGGTTGCCGTCGTCCCCGGCCACGTACATGACGGCCGTGGAGATCTGCTTGGTGTAGGCGACGAACCAGGCAGAGGTGATGATGTCCTCGCCGTTGCGGGTCAGGCCGTTGGTGCCGGTCTTGCCGGCGACGGGGTAGCTGCCGATCCGGGCATTGCCACCGGTGCCGTCGCTGACCACGCTCTGCAGTGCGGAGGTGACGTCGCGGGTGATGTCCTCGCGGATCTGGCTCTCGCCCTTGGTGTCGGCGGTGTAGACCACCTTGCCCTTGGCATCCTTCACCTGCGCGACGACGTGGTTGTCGACCTGCACGCCACCGTTGGCGATGGTCGCGTAGCCGCCGGCCTGCTCGAGCGGGCTGACCTCGGCCATGCCGAGCGCGATGCGGTTGTTCTCCTCCCAGCCCGCGCCCTTGGCGATGCCGGCGTCGTTCGCCGCCTTGACCACCTTGGCCGGGCCTCCGTCGATCGACTGGGTCATGTCGACGAAGGCGGTGTTGATGGAGTCCTGGAGGGCCTTCTTGAGCGTCACGCGTCCGTACTGGTAACTGAACTCGTTGCGCACCGGCACCCCGTCCCCATTGGGGGTGAAGGTGTTGCCGTTGAAGGTCGAATAGAGGCTGTATCCCGAGCGCAGACCCGCGATGGTCGCGTAGGTCTTGAAGGTGGAGGCGGCCGGGCGATCGGTGGTGGCCCAGTTGCGCGAGTTCTTGATGTAGTCGTCCCCGCCGTAGATGGCGAGCACCTCACCCGTCCCGACCTTCACGGAGGCGATCGTCGGGTGGATCTTGGACGCCTTGGAACCGCCGGCATTCGAGCCAACCTCCTTGGCGTACGACTGGCCCACCTCGACCGCCTTGTCCTGCAGCTTCTCGTCGAAGGTGGTGGTGACCTGCAGGCCCCCGCCCTCGACCTGGCTCTGGGTGAAGCCATGGCTCAGCAGCTCCTCCTGCACCATCTGCAGCAGGTAGCCGCGGGTGCCGGCCCAGCGCTGGTTGAGGGGGATGTCGGGGAACTTGGGCAGCGCCTTGGCGTAGCTGTCGTGCTGCGCCTGGGTGATGTTGCCAGCCTGCAGCATGCCGTCCAGCACGTAGCGGTAGCGGTCGAGCAGCCGGGCGGTGTTGCCCTTCGCCGCCGAGGGATCCATCGCTGAAGGGTTGTTCAGCACGCTGGCCAGCACGGCGGCCTGCGGGACGGTGAGCTTGTTCGCATCCACGTTGAAGTAGGAACGCGAGGCGGCCTGGATGCCGTAGGCGCCACGGCCGAAGTAGATGGTGTTGAGGTAGCCCTCGAGGATGTCCTCCTTGGACACCTCGCGGCCCAGCTTCACCGCCAGCGCCAGCTCGCGGAACTTGCGCGTCATGGTCCGGTCGCTGGTGAGGTAGAGGATCTTGATGTACTGCTGGGTGATCGTCGAGCCGCCCTGCACCTCGCCGCCGCGGGCGATGGTCCAGGCGGAACGGATGATGCCCTTGGGCGAGATGCCGCGGTCGGTCCAGAAGCTGCGGTTCTCGGCTGCGATGGCGGCCTGCTTGATGGAGTCCGGCATCGTCTTGTAGTCGATCGTCTGTCGGTTCTGGACGGCGAAGGAGCCGAGCTTGGTCTTCCCGTCGTTGTAGTACAGGAAGGTCGTGTTGGTCTGGAAGTCCTTGTTCGGGTCCGGCAACGTGGTGCGCTGGTAGAACACGAGGCTCGCGATGCTGGCGACCAGAGCCATGGCCAGAATCAGAGCCAGCAGGCCCAGCCCGATCCTCGACCACAGGGCGCGGTTCGAGCGCTGGTGGCGCTTGGGTCGGTCAGCCATAGATGTCCTCCACAGTTGGCTCGCGCCGGGGCTTGCGACGTTTCTTGCCGTCGCCCAGCACGTAGGTGGTGATCAGGTGGTTCCAGCGGCAGTCGGGGCAGACCTCGACGACGCGGACGGTGAACTCGCCGAACTCGTCCTGCATCTGTTCGAGTTCGGGGGTGGACTTGATGCGTCCGGAGTACTGGCCCAACTGGTCACCGAAGGTGTAGTTCAGGTTCAGCATCCGGTCGCTGCCGCAGACGGGGCACTCCACGTCCGACTCCTCGCCGTGGTGCAGCGCAGCGCGCACCAGTAGGGGGTCGGCGTCGCAGGGTCCGTCCTCGGTGAACGAGCGGTCGGGACGGCGCATCTGTTCCAGGGCATGGCGTCGCTGCAGGGCATGACTCATCACCTGGCGTTGCGACCACATGACATACAGGGTACGCAGCGCGTCCTGATCGCAAGCTGTGAGCGCGGGGACACGGGCAGGTCTGCTGGGAATCGGACGCCAGCGGTCCAGATCGGCGATTGGATGCTTCAAACCTCACGATTCGTCCGGTTTTCAGTCGGGACGGCCAACCTCGGGCATCGACGGCGTGGGGACGTGCGTGGCACCGCGTAGGCTCCATGCGGTGAAGAAGCGCAAGTTCAGACAGTTGACCGCTGTGATGGGTGAGGGGGTGCTGTCGCCCGGGGCCCCGGTGGTCGGTGCGGACGACCTGGGCCTGACCCGCGGTGACGGCTGCTTCGACGCGACGCGGGTACGCACGCATGACGACGGTGTCAGCGATGTGGACAACCTGGAGGCCCACCTGGCCCGATTGAACCGTTCGATCGTCGGGCTGGGGGCGCAGCCGGACGACCTCGACGCTTGGCATGAGCTCGTCGACGAGGCCGTCGCCAGCTGGGCCTCCCCCGGCGAGGCAACGCTGAAGGTCATGTGGACCCGTGGTCTGGAGTCCGTCCCCTCCGACCCGGTGCGGATGCTCACCATCACCCCGATGACCGAGGCGGCGCTGGCCCAGCGCGATGGCGTCAAGGTCACCACCCTCACCCGCGGGATGCCCTCGGACGCCTTCGCCGACGCCCCCTGGTTGCTCGGCGGCGTGAAGTCGCTCTCCTACGCCGTCAACAAGGCGGCCCTGCGCGAGGCGAAGGCCCGCGGCGTCGACGACGTCCTGTTCACCAGCACGGACGGCTACTGCCTGGAGGGCCCCACCTCGGCGCTGCTCGTCCTGCGCGATGGCGTGCTGTACACGACGCCTCGCGGCGCGACCGGCGTGCTGGACTCGATCACCGCCGACATCATCTTCGATCGGGCCCGCAACAACGGATGGCAGTGCGAGGACAAGCTGATGACCCCCAAGTGGGTCTCCAAGGCCGACTCGGCGTGGCTGGTCAGCTCAGTGCGTGGAGCGGCCCCCATCCTCGAACTGGACGGCAAGCAGCTCGGCCTGGTGAACCAGGTGCACAAGAAGATCGTCCGCTGGGCCGGTTTCTGAGCTGACGGGCTGCGTCGCCCCAGTTCTGGGCTGGACGCAGTTCTGGGCTAGACTTCCCCCTCGCAGGGGGCGTTGGCGCAGTTGGTAGCGCGATTGCTTTGCAAGCAATAGGCCACGGGTTCGAACCCCGTACGCTCCACCAGATTGAAGACGTTTGAACTCGTGACCTCAGAACAGAGGTCGGCGAGGGATTGAACCCCCGATGCGGGCGTTCCGAGTTGATCGGGACGCCCGTTTTCGTTGCGTGCTGAGGTCACGGGTTCGGAGTTGCCCTGACGAGGGCTCGAGCGCACGATCACGTCGAAGGGCTCCTGGATCTCGTGACTGATGCGGATGATCCCGCCGTCGAGCATGTCGATGCGGAGGGCGCTGAAGAATGCCCGGTTGAGGCAGCCTCGGGCCTCGTCATCGGCGTGCTTGTAGAGGTCGTGCGGGTCGGTACACAGCGAGATCGGGCCTTCACCCCGGATCGTGGACACGGTGGTGGTTGATTACGCTGCGGTTGGCAGCGTAGCGGCCCGGCAGGCCTCATAGGTGTTCGGGGACAGATAGCCGCACCAGGAATGGCGGCGGCGAGTGTTGTAGCGGGTGGCCCAGCGAAAGACCTGACGGCGACACAACTCCGGCCCAGCGAACGTGGCCTGCCCGGCGAGGAGTTCGCGTTTGAGGGTGGCGTTGAACGACTCGGCCAGACTGTTGTCGGCGCTCGTCCCCACGGCCCCCATTGACTGGGTCACCCCGAGACCCTTGCAGAGTTTGGCGTAGGCCTTCGAGGTATAGACCGACCCATGGTCACTGTGAAAGATCGCACCCCGGAGACTGCCGCGCTGCGCGCAGGCGGCTTTCAGCGCGTCTTCGAGCAGTTCGGTGCGCATGTGGTCCGCGACCGCCCAGCCGGCCAGTTTGCGGGAGTAGCAGTCGATCACGGTGGCCAGATAGAGGTTCCCGCCACCGGCCAGCGGAAGGTAGGTGATGTCACCGACGTAACGCTGGTTCGGCTTCTCGGCGGTGAAGTCCCGCTGCAGCAGGTCACCGAACTTCTCGTCGGCCGGTTCCGGGACCGTGGTGCGGACCCTGCGACGCAGCCGGATCCCCGCCAGCTGGTGGGCACGCATCACCCTGGCGACGCGCTTGTGGTTGACACGATCCTCGCGGGCGGCGCCGTCGTTCAGTTCGACGGTCACCCGCGGTGCTCCGTAGGCCGGGTCCCCACCAGCTTTCGGGTCCTGGACCCGTCGGATTCGTGCAGCCAGGACAGCGTCGTCCTCGGCGCGCTGCTGGCGGGCCGGGCTGGCTTTCTGCCAGGCATAGAACGAGGAGCGGGACAGCTCCAACACCTGGCACAACCGCTTCACCTGGTAGGTGGTCTGGTGGTCGGCGACGAACTGGAAGCGGTTCACCAGCTCGTCTCCCCGGCGAAATACTTGGCCGCCTTGCGCAGGATGTCGCGTTCGGTCTCCACCCTGGCCTTNNTCACCGGAAGGGGGCGTGGCTGGGGTCGGTCCATCGTTGGTGCGGACACCGTTGCCCAAGTCCTTGACCCACAACGACAGGGTCCCACGGGAGACGCCCAACTCCCCAGCGATCTGCTTCAACGTCGCACCGGGCGTGGTCTCGTACAAGTCAACGGCCTGCTGACGAAACTCCATCGAGTAGTTCTTCCTGGCCATGGTGATGATCATCTCGCTTCCTCCAGCCCATGCTGGATTCCACGTGTCCACAACCAGGGGTCAAGGCCCATCATCTTGGCGATCAGGTCAGCGCCGGCGCCCAGTTCGATATCGACGTCGGCGATGCGCTGTTCGATGGCGTGGCGCTGCATGGTGATCTCATTCATGAGGTGGCGGATCTTGTCGGGTGAACCGACCCCGCCCATCAACCCTTGCAGGAGCGGTCTTCACGCTGGCCGAGGTTCTGGAGCTCCTTGTCGAGGTTGCGGCGCAGTTCACGGCTGGTGGACTGATACGAGTCGACAGCCTCGCGCAGCGCATCGTGCAGCCTGCCAGCTTGCTCCTCGCCAATACTCAGAGTGGTGTAGTGATCCTCGATGGCTCGCTCCAGCGGGAGGAGGGGAATGTAGGGCAGGTCGCAGCTGCCATCTCTCCGCCCCATGCAGCCGAAGTAGGCGTACTGGTGGTTCTTCACTTCCGTGTAGATGAGGCAACCTTGTCGCCCCGCTTGTCGGCAGCGGTCGCACCAGATGTAGCCCTTGAGGTAGTGATGCAACTGCATCATGCGTACGTCCGCGGTGGAGCGACTGTCGAGGACGTCTTGCACGCGGTCGAAGAGCTCCTGGTCGACGATCGCTTCGTGACGCCCTTGGTATAGCTCGTTGTCGTAGTAGACCCATCCGGCGTAGTACGGGTCGCCGAGGCCTCGTCGCACGCTGTTGCCAGCTAGCGGGCGTTCGGCCCGGTACTTGCCGGTGGGTCGGGCCGTGAGTCCCTGCTCACGTATGAGTTCGGTCAGCGCCTCGATGCTGTATTCACCGGTGGCGTAGAGCTCGAACATCATCCGCACGAGGGGTGCGCGCTGGGTGTCGAGGGTGATGCTGTTGACGAGGCGGCCCTCGACATCGATGCGGCTGTTGAGGTAGCCGATGGGGGCACGGCTGAGCGTTCCGCCGTTCTTGGCTATGGGCCATCTTGAGCTTGATGTCCTGGCCGTTGAGCCGGTTCTGTAGCTCGTTCATCGTGTCGGAGATGGTGGCCATGGCGTCGCCCTCGATCGAGTCGCCGAAGTCCTCCTTGGTGGAGATCAGCTTGACGCCGAGCATGCGCAGGTTGCGCCTGGTCAGCATGGCATCTTCGACATTGCGGAAGGCACGCGAACGGCTGTAGACGATGATGTAGCCGACCTCGGGGTGCTCCGAGACGTAGGCGAGCATCTGCCGAAAGACAGGCCGCTTCTCGATGGTTTGAGCGCTGACGCCGGGCTCGACGAACTCCTTGGCGATGATCAGGTTCATCTCGTTGGCCTTGGCCGTGGTCTGTTCGCGCTGGGTGGCGATGGAGTTGCCGTCCTTGTCGACGTCCATGGCCGTGTGGGTCTGGCGGACTGACGAGACACGCAGGTAGAGCACGCAGTGTCGCTTGTCCGGTCGGANNCGAACGTAGGCGTTGTCAGACCCATGTGGTTTGGTTGAGTCCGTGGCAGACTTGGCGCTAGATGAGGACGGAGCCCGCATGCACGAAGCACACCCACCTGTTCACCGGCCGAACATCATGCCCCAGACCCCAACGCGCAGGATGGATCGCGCAGTCTGGGCTGCCGGGGAAGCTGTCTTCGCGGTTGACAAGGTCACCCAGTCGCGGTGGGCGTGTCGTTGCGCACCCTCGTCAGTCGGGCCACGGGAGCTAAGTACGTTCGGGCCCTACTTACATCGTCTCAGAGGCGGAGAGGGTTTCCACTCTCCAACCGCGCTCCCTGGAGGCCCCGGCGCCTTGGCAACAGGTGCTGACGACCTTAATGTTGAGCTGCTTATCGAAAGTGGAAATGCAGGTGCGGAAGCCCTAACCTCAAGACTGCAGAGCCGTCTGTATGGACACGGAGATGTCCTCAACTTACATTGCGGACGAAACATCAGAGGTAGCCGGTTTGCGAGCCGCGCGGAGATATCTCGATCATCCTTGTTAGCTTCGTCGGTGGCGTCACTTGAAGAATGCGCTCGTTTTTAGGAGAATCTCAATGAAACTTGCACTGCCCGACCGAGTTGTCGTACAATCAGATGCAATGCCGTCTGAATCTCACGCGAAACCGGAGATACTTGCTTCGAGTCTGCGAAAGGCCGCCGCCGGTCAGATTGTTCGCAGCGTCGAATCGCATCGCGAAGAAAAGCGTATACTGCAAGGACGCACTCCGGACGAATTGAGGCGAATGGCTCAGGCTATCATCGTACGAAGCGCCGAATTGAACAAGGTTCACCTAACGGAGCGGGGCGAAGCTGAGTGTGCCGAAGAGATCCTAGAGGACCTGCATCGCGCTGCTGAAGGGAAATCCACCTACCTCGTAGTGCGCGCCAAGGCCGACCAGATGCTGGGGAGACTCAGTATGATCGAAGTCATTTCTCTAAGGGGTGACGCGAAGTAGTAATTCGCCACCCAGTCTCATCTTCTCAACAAGGCTGTTCATTCCGACGGTTGTTAGCGGTAAGCAGGACTCGCGCTTGTGCTGGTCGCTGGCTAGTGTTAGTACACCCACCGGAATGGTTTGGCCTGTAATTCCCCCAAGGTTAATGGGGACCGACACGAACGATCGCCAACGGCCCTGCGAAGTAGTCACAAGCTCATCTAGGTCGTGGTGCTGTGGACGCCCCTCTGAGAATGCTCTAACGCTTGAATTCGATGAGCCCAGCACGATTTCTTTGCTGTTTAGAAGGCGGCGGTCAAGAATCGGTCCAGCGCTTGTGTTCCAGAGCGTGAGACACCTTCCGTCAGCAGCATCTTGCCGGACCCATAACTCCAAGCGGAAGTTCTCCCGTCTGAGCTTCGCAATGTCCAGTTCATGAACATTGTCGGCAATGACTCCTTCGAGCTCTTCCAGAATGTTCAGTAGGTCAGTCCAGTTATCGACAATATCCGTCAATACTTCGGCGTTGAGGTCTCCGTCGTCAGAATCTGGATCTGGCCCCGTCTGAGAGTCTGTGCTGCCTGCTGATTCGGTGTCGGGATTCTGAGGCGGCCGCCCCTCTTGGAGAAGGTAGCTGTCGAGTTTCTGAGAATCAACCCAAGCTCCCCACCACTCCTCAAGTCTGTCGGAGTATTTCTTGGGTGCCTTTCCCGCCGCAAGCGCGTCTTCCCCCAACGGCATTGCATAGAGCGCCTCCTCCACGAGCTGCGCGATCTGGAACTTGAAGTCTGGTGTCAATATTCTGACGCCAAGAGGATGGCCTCTATGGCGGAACTGTGTCGCGACGGATTCAGCGAGATCCGAATCAAGGTCGGCGACGCCGAGTGAGTCGATTGGAATCAGGCAGTAGCGAGAACTCGTGTATCCGTCATTCTTCTCGGCAGTCTTGCAAAGAGATTCAACAAGAGGTGGGTCATTCAGGCTGGCTCCGAGTATCAGGCACGTGTCGTAGTTCTCGAACTCTCTCGTCAGGAACTCAACTTCAGCCTCGCGAGTCTGTGCATAGTCAAGTTCCGTGATCACCAATCGTCCTACAAGCAGACCGTCCCTTTTCACTGCACCATGCAGATACGTTAACTGAACTTTGCCGTCATGCACTTCGGGCTTAAGTGCGTCGTCCAGATTCCTTTCATTTAGCGCCACAGTCTCATCGGCTTCTCCATGTACAGTCTTACCTTGATCCTTGGATATCTTCCTAAATTCTTCAGCGATGTAAGTCTCATAGTTTGTCGTGATAACTGATACCCGCGTCCCTCGCTTCGCGGCAGAGTAGATGAGTTTCGCGACGTTCGCCGCAAGTCTTCCAGACTGCCAACCGCTATCGACGTAAAGGATATCCGCCAAGCGTAAGGCGGTCTTTTGAGATGTCGTTGATTCCTCTCCCCACTTATCCTTGGTGTACTGATACATGATTGAAGCAAGCGCTTCAGGCGAAACGAGACTCCCAAGTTGGTGTATTTGTTCGATTGATGGAAACTCTGGATGGTCTGAGTTTTCTCGGGGGAACAGTTTCGCCACCATGGCCTGCCAACCAAGTCCAGTGCGATCGATTGTCACGCCGGCACCACAGTAGATCAAGAGATTGTCAAGACCGTGTCCAAACCTGCGTGTTATCTCATCCCAAGCGTCATTTGCAAAGAAAGGCTCAAGACCTCTCGAATACCCCATGAGTCCCCCGATCGTAGGTTGGATGCCATCAGAAGCCGCAGCAACGCTGTATGGAGCATAGGACAGGGAGACGTAGCAGGGGTGGCGAATCTCGCTTCGCTCGCCAAGCAGGCGGTGAGGAGAGTGATCGGAGGACCTTGCGAGTGCAATGAGTCAACATGATGAGGGGGCGCGTGGGTCCTTGGGGCTCATGCGGGATGTCTGCGTCTTCTACTTGCACGGTAGCGCGCGCGACGATCCGATCAGTGCCCCGCTCGTGGGTGCATGAGGCCCACCTCTGTCTCGCGCTGTCTCGCGGATCATCACAAGCACAGCCGTCTTGCCGACGCCAACCTGGCGGGCGGTCTCTCGGATGGAGGGATTCTCGCAGTAGCTACCCCACCGCATCACGATCGGCAGAACCAAGTCGCTCCGGCTTGTTTGGGATCAGCGGCGCCAGGCTCTGAGCTTTGGCTCGTGCNNAGGAGAGCATCTTGGTGGTGATTCTTGGAAGATGTGTTTCTATATCGTGCGGCTGTGCGGTGGACGAGGCTCGACCCCTGCGTCTCGCACGAACTTTATAACTGAAGCCTTCGAGATACCGTACTTGCGTTCAAGCATCCGGCTCGAAGCTCCGTCACAGTACTCCTGGACGATCTTGCGTCTAGCGCCTGCGGCGAGCCGTCGCTGGAGCGCGTGGGCCGGCCGGCTCGGCTCACTGGCTCGCTCTTGGCTTGTTGGCCGGAGGAGCATCACCGCCCCGCCAGCAGCATCGAAGCGCACATGTCGCTCGACATTGTCCAAGAGGTACCAATTGTTCAAAGACGTCGAGACGAGGCCCACCACCGTGCGTGACCAGCAGGGCCTCGACCGGATCATCCGGCCGGGGCCCTTGCCATTGGGCTTCGGGGACGGTGGACACCCCGACCCAGAACCCGACCCGGCGAGCCGCGAACACCCCGGCCGCCCGGATGTTGGCGCTCGGCCTCGGACTGCCCACGACGCTGGTCTACTCACTCGCCGGTTTCCGGTTGTACGCGACCTTCCGCAGCGGCATGGACCTGGCGATCTTCGACCAGGCGGTGCGCGAGCTCACTGGATCTGGGACGCCGCGCGGATGCTCATCGTGGTCCAGTCGCTGGCGATCGGGCTGACCGTCGCCATCCTCACCCCGACCGCCTCNNACTTCCCAAGCCCGCGTGGGCTGGTGCTGCCGGGGGCGCTGGGGCTCTCGTCGACCACCGCGCCGGGCGTCCAGTACGGGGCGCTGTTCGACTTCCACGAGGTGGCGCTGGGATGCCGATCGTCGCGCGGGCACTGGCCGGAGCTTGCCTGGACCGCGCTGGCCGTCAAGGTCATCATTCCCGCGCTCAGCCCGAACCATGCCTGGGCCTATGCCGGGGCAGTGCGTGGCATCGGGGAACAACTACACACGGCCTGGGTCGCCTTCGTCGTCGACCACGGCCTGACGCGGACGATCACCCTGCTCGCGCTGCCCGTTGTCTTCGCCTGCTTCGCGTCCCCGCTGGTGCTAGCGCTGCTGCCTGGGCTCGCGTCCCGAGCCCTCACCGACAACCCCAACTACTGGCAAATCTTCAACCACTACAACCTGGTGCCAGCCACGATCGTCTCCTTCGCGGCACTGGACGGGCTGCGACGCCTTCGGGCGCACGCGCGGCTGCGGACGCTGGCCATCGTCGTGATGCTGGTTGTCGCGGCGGTCTCGTGCGCCACCGGACCGACGGTGATGCAGACGACCCGTCCGGTCACCGCATCCCGACTGGCGGACGCGCAGCGAGCGATCGACTCGATCCCGGCCGGAGCGCCCGTCGCCGCCGACGCCTACCTGACCCCGCACCTGACCAGGAGCCACCCGATCACCCAACAGATCCGCCCGGCCCTGCCCAACTTCCCGGTGCCGTACACCGACGACCTGCTGCGCCCACTGGTGGCTGACTACCTCGTCTTCGACCTGGCGGCTACCTCGAACCTGCAGGACGAGGGCGATTGGATCCAGCCCGCCATCGAGCACTTCCAGGACGAGGGTTTCGTGGAGCGCGACCGGTTCGGGGACTTCTTGGTGCTCGAGCGCGGCTGACCTCCTACTGGCGCCCGAGGCGTCGGGACATACTGGCCCCATGCCCGCCCACCCCCAGTCGTCCGACGAGCCGACCACCGATGGCCAACCCATCCTCAGACTGGGCGTCGTGCTGGAACCGCGCGCAGCCGAGTTGACCCGGGACACCGTCGAGCAGACCCTGCCCGAGCAACTTGGCCAGCGCTTCCCGGGGGTCCGGTGGTCGGTGGAGGTCGTGCACGAGGTGTTGGCCCGGCGCACCGCCGAGCCCGCCGACCTGCTGGACTCGCTGCGCGACCGGATGCTCGACGCGGATTGGGACCTCGGCGTACTCCTGACCGACGCGCCCTTGCGCGACGAGCACCGGGTGCTCGCCACCGTTGCCAGCCCCGTGCACCAAGTCGCTGTGGTATCGGTTCCCGCATTGGGCCCAGTGGGTG
>DGKN01000049.1:0-206 GCA_002387005.1 Propionibacteriaceae bacterium UBA4569 | reverse complement strand
CCTGCGCGTGCTGCTCGGCATGGTGCGCGCCAACCAACCGTGGCGACTGGCGCTGGGCCTGTCGCGGTCCTTGACGGTCGCCGCCGCCAGTGGGGTGGCGGCGCTCGTGGCCTCCGACCTGTGGCTGTTGTCCGCGTCCTACGGCTTGCTGCGGCTGGCCCCGCTCGGGGTGCTGTTGGTCACCCGCCCGACGGGGGCCCTGGTGA
>DGKN01000076.1 GCA_002387005.1 Propionibacteriaceae bacterium UBA4569 | reverse complement strand
AGCCCCCGAGATCGCGACCGTCGGCATGACACAGAAGCAGATCGACGCCAGCGGCCTCAAGGTGGCCAAGGTGACCCTCCCGCTGGCCGGCAATGCCCGGGCGAAGATGAAGGGCTTCACCGACGGCTTCGTGAAGCTGTACTGCCTGCCGGTGACGGGGATCATCGTCGGCGGCGTGGTCGTCGCCCCCCAGGCCTCCGAGTTGATCCACTCAATCTCGCTGGCCGTTGCCGAGAAGATCACTGTGGACGACTTCAGCGACGACTTCACCGTCTACCCGTCCATGTCGGGGTCGATCGCCGAAGCCGCCCGGATGCTGCATCTGCACAGCCACCCCGAGGCCGAGAACGCGTCCAACACCCAGGTCTGAGCGGAAACTCCACTCATCAGCGCAAGTACCCCCGCTACACCCCCAGCGGACCGGGGGTTCCGTCGTCCAAGGGGTCCTGGTGTCCCAGGGNNAGGGGTTCCCGCGTGTCAGGGTTCTCGTCGCACGCGTCAGTCGAAGAGGTTGCCGAAACCCTCGCCGATGCCGCCGAGCAGGTCACCGAAGCCGTCTCCGATGCTCTCGAAACCATCGCCGATGGACTCGAAGCCGTCCCCGATGCCCTCGCCGAGCTCGGAGCCGAAACCGCCCCCGTAACCCATGCCGCCGCCCATCAGGTTGCCGATGCCATGGAAGATGACCGAGCCGACGACCATGTCGCGGATCATGTTCGAGCCGGCCCAGCCGCCGTAGTAGCCGCGGGCATAGGGGGCGTAGGCGGGCCCGGCGTCGTAGTAGGGCACCCGGCGGCTGCCATTCTGCACGGTGCGGATGACCGGGTCGGCGCCCGCCTTCACGCGTTCCGCGTCGGCTGCGCAGGCCGGCACCGATCGCGTGGCGCCACCGGCAGGAGCCCAGTCGACGTTCTCGGTCGAGGGTCCGTGCGCGGGGTTGAAGAAGCACGGCGGACGCTTTTGCGGCAGCGGACGTCCCTCGACGCGGGCGTTCACGCAGGCGATGGCGTAGCGACCGTCCTCGAGGATCTCGGTCACGTGGCTGACCTGCTCCGGCTTTGTGACGGCCTCCAAGGAGCGCTTGGCGTCCTCGTAGGCGTCCAGCGCACGTTCGTAGTCCTGGCGCATCGCCGCGTCGAGCGGGTGCCCCGCGACGGCGGAGTCGAGGCGTTGGAGTTCCTCGCCGAACTTGGTCACGTCCTCGTCGGCCATCTTGCGGCTGGCGGCCACGGAGGCCTCGAGTTCAGCGGCCTGCTGGGTGGCGAGTGCCTGCTGCTGGCGTCGGTTGGCGAACCACGTGACGAGCCCCAGCGCCATGATGGCGAGGATGAGGTATTCCATGTCTCCAGTGTGACGCGCCCCGAGGTCCGTTCCAACTCCTGCACCCCTGGACAGGCTCGTGGATCGCGGTGGGGCGGGCGCGCGAAGGGGCGGTGCCCGTAGGCACCGCCCCAACGCGTTGGTCTGTTTGGACTACCCGGCGTCCTTGATCTCGCACAGGACGGTGTTGGCGACCACGGTCTCGCCGACGACGGCGGTGATGCCGCTGACGACGCCCGACTTGTGGGCCGTCACCGGGTTCTCCATCTTCATGGCCTCGAGCACGACCACCAGATCACCCTCGGCCACCGTCTGGCCCTCCTCGACGCCCAGCTTGACGACGGTGCCCTGCATCGGGGCGGCGACCGAGTCACCCGAAGGAGCAGCAGCCTTCGCGCCACCACGGTCACGCTTGGTGGGGCGCTTGGCCTTCGAGGAGGCCGGACGTCCCGAAGCGGCCAGACCGCCGGGGAGCTTGACCTCGAGGCGCTTGCCGTTGACCTCGACGACAACCGTCTGGGCCTCTTCGACCTCCTCGCGCTCGCCGATCACGCCGGTGTAGGGGGAGATGTCGAGCGCGGCCTCGGTTTCGATCCAGTTGGTGTACACGCGGAACTTTTCGCCGTCCCCCTTGAAGGCCGGGTCGTCCAGAACGGCCTGGTGGAAGGGGATCACGGTGGGCATGCCCTCGAGGACGGTCTCCTTGAGCGCGCGACGCGAGCGGGCCAGCGCATTGTCGCGGTCGGTGCCGGTGACGATGATCTTGGCCACCAGCGAGTCGAAGGAACCGGGGACGGTCATGCCAGCGTGGTAGCCCTCGTCGACGCGGACGCCCGGGCCGGTCGGCGCCTGCCACTTGACCAGCGTGCCGGGGGCCGGCATGAAGTTGCGGCCAGCGTCCTCGGCGTTGATGCGGAACTCGATCGAGTGGCCGCGGATCTCCGGATCGTCGAACCCGAGCTGCTCGCCGTTGGCGATGCGGAACATCTGCTGCACGAGGTCGAGGCCAGTGACCTCCTCGGAGACGGGATGCTCCACCTGCAGACGGGTATTCACCTCGAGGAAGGAGATCAAGCCGTCCTGCGCGACCAGGAACTCACAGGTGCCGGCGCCGACATAGCCGGCCTCCTTCAGGATCGCCTTGGACGAGCTGTACAGGCGATCCAGCTGCTCCTGGGTGAGGAAGGGCGCTGGGGCCTCCTCGACGAGCTTCTGGTGACGACGCTGGAGCGAGCAGTCACGGGTGGAGACCACCACGACATTGCCGTGCTGGTCGGCCAGGCACTGGGTCTCGACGTGCCGGGGCGAGTCGAGGTAGCGCTCGACGAAGCACTCGCCGCGGCCAAAGGCGGTGACGGCCTCACGGGTGGCGGACTCGAACAGCTCCGGCACCTCCTCCATCGTGCGGGCGACCTTCAGGCCACGTCCGCCACCACCGAAGGCGGCCTTGATGGCGATCGGCAGGCCGTGCTCCTGGGCGAAGGCGACGACCTCGTCCGCGTTGGCGACGGGGTCCGGGGTACCGGGCACCAGGGGAGCGCCGACCTTGAGGGCGATGTGCCGGGCCTTGACCTTGTCGCCGAGGGAGTCGATGGCCTGGGGCGAAGGCCCAATCCAGATCAGGCCGGCATCCATGACGGCCTGCGCGAAGGATGCGTTCTCGGCCAGGAAGCCATAGCCGG
Source organism: Propionibacteriaceae bacterium UBA4569 (assembly GCA_002387005.1). GTDB lineage: Bacteria > Actinomycetota > Actinomycetes > Propionibacteriales > Propionibacteriaceae > Luteococcus > Luteococcus sanguinis. The sequence goes on along the minus strand of DGKN01000076.1, from coordinate 1,855 downwards.
GGTGTACGGCGTTCGCGCCGCTGCGCTCGGCCACGCTGAGCAGCTTGTCGACATTGAGGTAGCTCTCTGCGGGAGTCGCACCGTTCAGGGCATAGGCCTCGTCGGCGAGCGAGACGAACAGAGCCTCGGCGTCGCTGTCGGCGTAGACCGCCACGCTGCCGATACCGGCGTCGCGTGCGGCGCGGATCACGCGCACGGCGATCTCACCACGGTTGGCAACCAAGACCTTGGTGATCTGGGCGCTGTTTACCACTTGTTCCTCCTTGAACGGGCTTTGAGCGGCCAACGTCTCGGGACTAGCCCCGGCAACGCCGATCCATGCTCGGATTCTATTGCCCTACGAAGGGTGCTGCGCCATCTCGTCCACTTCGTCGCACCGATTCATGGAGATTCGTTGACTTTGGTGGGGGATACGCTGCCCACATGCCCACTCCAGACTTCATCCTCGACCTGCGCGCGAAGGTCGGATCCATGCCGTTGTGGCTTTCTGGTGCCACCGCCGTGGTGCTGCGCGAGGGCGCCGACGGCCCCGAGGTGTTGTGCGTCCAGCGCGCCGACAATGGTTCGTGGACAGCGATCTGCGGCGTCGTCGACCCCGGTGAGGACCCGCACGTGACCTGCGTGCGCGAGGCCGCCGAGGAGGCCGGGGTCGAGATCGAGGTCGAGCGCCTGGTGCTGATGGCGGTCACCGGGACGGTCACCTACCCCAACGCAGACCAGACGAACTATCTCGACCACACCTTCCGCGCCCGCTGGGTCTCCGGTGAGGCGCACGTCGCGGACGACGAGTCAGCCACCGTCGGCTGGTTCGCCGCGCACCAGCTGCCCGAGCCGATGAGCGACCAGATGCGCACCCGGATCGCCGTCGCGCTGCACAACCCTGCCGACGTCGTGCTGGGGGCCGAGTCCGCCCAGCGCCTGACCTCAAGCAGGGCCTGAACGGTGGGCCTGCACTCGCGTCGCTGGCAGGACGGGCAATTGGTCGAGACCGACTTCGCCCTGGAGAGGCTCGACGAGTACCTGGCCCAGGACGGATCGCTGGTCTGGCTGGACCTGTGCATGGCGAATGAGCGGCACCCCGCGGTGCTGGAGGAGCTGGCTCGCGAATTGCACCTGGACCCGCACGCCGTCGAGGATGCGGTCGCGCCGGGGGAACGTCCCAAGGCCACCCGCCACGGCACCCACACCTTCGTCTCGGTCTACTCGGCGACGCTGGAAGGGGTCGGCCAGCAGGGATCGGGCAGGGGGCACGAGTCGCGTCTGGTGAACTCCCGTATCTCGGCCTTCGTGCTGCCACGCGGACTCGTCACCGTCCGTCGCGACGACCGCTTCGACATGGCGCCGGTGCTGCAGCGCTGGGACGACGACGAGCAACTCCTGCAGTCAGGTGTCGGGGCGCTGCTGCACGGGCTGCTGGACACCGTCGTGGACGGACTCTTCGAGACGATCCAACAACTCGACGACGCGATCGAGCGCTTGGAGGACGACCTGTTCGACGAGCAGGCCCAACGTGGGCAGGTGCAACAGGGCACCTACCGCCTGCGCAAGGAACTGGTGGAGCTGCGCCGGGTGGTGCTGCCGATGCGCGAGGTGGTCGCGGTCATCATGCGCGACGGCGACAAGGTGGTGCGGCGTGGTTCGAGCGTGCAGGGCCCCGGCGTGCTGGATGGCTACTTCGAAGACCTCTACGACCACGTGCTGCGCGCCGCGGAATGGACCGAGAGCCTGCGCGACATGGTGACCAGCGTCTTCGAGACCAACCTGTCACTGCAGGACGCGCGCCTGAACACGATCATGAAGAAGCTGGCCGGGTGGGCGGCCGTGATCGCCGTACCCACCGCCATCACCGGCTGGT
>DGKN01000143.1:24525-24758 GCA_002387005.1 Propionibacteriaceae bacterium UBA4569 | reverse complement strand
GCCGCGAGTCGTTCGCGGGCGTCCTCCAGGACGGCGCGCGCCGCCCGGCCCGACGCATGCAGCGCGGCCGGGTTCCCGACGAGGCCGTGGTACCGCGACATCACCTGGGTGGCCACGGCCCGCTGCGGTGAGCTGGCGGCATGGTCGAGGTAGGCTCGGGTGTCCATGGCGCGACGCTACACGCCCTTGGAAGTCGAACTTTCGACCAATTCACGGCGCGGCCCGGTTCTGGA
>DGKN01000143.1:23576-24479 GCA_002387005.1 Propionibacteriaceae bacterium UBA4569 | reverse complement strand
CTGCGGCAGCTGGCACAATGAACAGCCGTGCCCGGTTGCTTCCGGCAGCACGACCCGGAGGGATGCTTGCCCCGCCGGGACGCGATAGCAAAGGCTTGAACGTTCATGAATCCTGAGACTCGTCAGCCGGTGGACTCGTCCGTCCTCGGAGCCCAGCTGATGGAAGACGGTTGCCGCTTCGCCCTGTGGGCGCCGCGAGCCTCCCGCGTCGAACTGGCCCTGGTGGCAGCCGACCGCAGCCAGTACAACTTCGACATGGCGATGAACCCGGATGGCGTGTGGATCGTCCACATCGCCGGGATCGAGGCCGGGCAGCGCTATGGCTTCCGCGTGCACGGCGACTGGAACCCCGACGCCGGTATGCGCTTCAACCCCGCCAAGCTCTTGGTCGACCCCTATGCCCGCGCCATCACGGGCGGCGTCGACTACTCCGGCCCGATCCTTGACCACGCACCCGAGTCGAACTACATCCTCGACCCGNNCGTGGTGGCCGACTCCCCCGCGCCCGAACCCATCGATCGGCGCCGTCCCCTGGACGAGTGCGTCATCTTCGAAACCCACGTCAAGGGCTTCACCAAGCTGCATCCCTCGGTTCCCGAGCACCTGCGCGGCACCTACAGCGGATTGGCCTACGACTCGGTGATCGACTACCTCGTCCAGACCGGCGTCAACACCGTCGAACTGTTGCCCGTGCACCACTTCGTCTCCGAGCCCTTCATCATCGGGCGCGGCCTGTCGAACTACTGGGGCTACTCGACGCTTGGCTTCTTCGCCCCGCACGCCGCCTACGCCTCGGAGTCGACGCTCGGTGGGCAGGTGAGCGAGTTCAAGGAGATGGTCACCAAGCTGCACCGCGCGGGCATCGAGGTCATCATCGACGTCGTCTACAACCACACCGCCGAG
>DGKN01000143.1:22165-23445 GCA_002387005.1 Propionibacteriaceae bacterium UBA4569 | reverse complement strand
CGACGGCTTCCGCTTCGACCTCGCCACCACCTTGGTGCGCAACCGCGACCACCACGTCGACCAGATGCACGAGTTCAAGCAGATCATCGCGGCCGACCCGACCTTCGACGGCATCAAGATGATCGCCGAGCCCTGGGACGTCGGCCCCTTCGGCTACCAGGTCGGCAACTGGGGACCTCGATGGAGTGAGTGGAATGACCAGTTCCGCAACTTCTTCCGCGACTTCTGGCGCGGCTCCATCGGCGGCGTCCAGACCCTCGCCACCCGGATGGCGGGCTCCCCCGACATCTTCAACCACGACGGACGGGGCCCCGCCTCGACGGTGAACTTCATCACCGCCCACGACGGCTTCACCATGCGTGACCTGGTCACGTACAACATGAAGCACAACGAGGACAACGGTGAGGGCAACCGGGACGGCGCGGACGACAACCGCTCCTGGAACTGTGGCGTCGAGGGTGAAACCTCCGACCCCGGCATCAACGACTTCCGTCACCGCCAGGTCAAGAACATGATGTCGAGCCTGCTGCTCGCCTCCGGTGTCCCGATGATCACCGCTGGTGACGAACTGGGACGCACCCAGGGTGGCAACAACAATGCGTACTGCCAGGACTCCCCGCTGTCCTGGACGCACTGGGACACCCTCACCGAATGGGGTGACGTAGCAGAGCACACTGCCGAGTTGTTGCGCCTGCGCCGCGACCACAAGGTCTTCCGAAGCGCACACTACCTCGGCNNGCCGCGACGAGGTCGTGGACGCCAACGGTCAGCCCACCGGACGCGGCCAGCTGGCCTGGTTCGACGGCTGGGACGGCGAGATGGCCGACTGGCAGTGGACCGATCCGGGACGCCGTCACCTGGGCATGTACCTGTCGGACGAGGAGGACGCCTTCCTCGTTTGGTTCAACGGCTCCGAGGGTGCGGTCACGGTGCGCAATCCCGGCCTGCCCTGGGGTTCCAGCTACACGGTCGAGTTGACCACCGCCCACCGTGAGGAACTACCGCCGGACCCGATCCAGGCGATGGTCGAGTTCCAGCTTCCCGGACGCAGTGTCACGGTGCTGCGCGCGGGCCTGGCCCCCACCCCGGTCCCGGTCACCCCGCCGAGCGAGGACGCAGTCGACCCGGCCGACCTGCCGTCCGAGACCCCGGCCCTGACCCTGGACCAGGAGCAGGCCGTGGCGCAGGCCGCCCACGAGGCCGCCAGCAGGGGCGACAATGCCCCCGCCTCGGGCACCACGCCGGAACCGAAGGACGTCGTCGCCCAGCCGGAGCAGTAG
>DGKN01000143.1:2641-22058 GCA_002387005.1 Propionibacteriaceae bacterium UBA4569 | reverse complement strand
GGTCAGATGACCGGCGGGGTGTCCCAGATGCGCTGGATGTAGTCACGGATGGAGCGGTCGGAGCTGAAGAATCCACATCGGGCGATGTTGAGGATCGCGGAGCGGCTCCACGCCTCCTCGTCCGCGTAGTAGGCCTCGACGTTGGCCTGGGCGTCCAGGTAGGAGCTGTAGTCGGCCAGCGCCATGAAACGGTCCTCGTGCAGCAGGTTGGCGGCCAGCGGCTCGAACACGGAACGGTCGCCACCGGAGAAGTGCCCGGACGCGATGAAGTCCAGCGCACCCTTCAGACGCTGGTCCGACTCGTAGTACCTGCCGGGCTGGTAACCCTGCGCCGAGAGCTGCGCCACGTCCGGCTCGGTCATGCCGAACAGGAAGAAGTTCTCGTCACCGACGTGCTGGCGGATCTCGACGTTGGCGCCGTCGTCCGTGCCGATGGTGAGGGCGCCATTGAGGGCGAACTTCATGTTGCCGGTCCCCGAGGCCTCCATACCGGCGAGCGAGATCTGCTCGGAGAGGTCTGCGGCCGGGATCAGCTTCTCGGCAAGGGTGACGTTGTAGTTGGCCGGGAAGGCGACCCGCAGTCGTCCCTCCAGCACCGGGTCGTCATTGACGACCTGGGCCACCTTGTTGATCAGGTGGATGGTGTCCTTGGCCATCCGGTAGCCGGGGGCGGCCTTGGCGCCGAAGATGACCGTGCGCGGAGTGACCTCGGAGGCGGCCATGCGCCCCTCGCGCACCTCGTTGTAGACGGTCACGATGTGCAGCAGCTTCAGCGACTGGCGCTTGTACTCGTGCAGGCGCTTCACCATCACGTCGAGCATGTGGTCGTCGGCCAGCTCGATGCCGTCACGCACGACGAGCAGCTCGGCCAGGCGCTTCTTGTTTGCCGCCTTGACGTCACGGAAGGCCTTGCGGAACTCGGGATCCTCCGCGTAGGGCTCCAGTTCGCGCAGCCGGTCGAGCTTGTTCACCCAGCCCTTGCCGATGGTGGAGCTGATCAGGTTCGCCAGCTCTGGGTTGGCCTGGCGGATGAAGCGGCGCGGCGTCACGCCATTGGTGACATTGGTGAACTTCTCCGGCCACATCGCGCTGAAGTCGGGCAGCACCTTGTCACGCAGCAGCTGGCTGTGCAGCTCGGCGACGCCGTTGACCTTCGAGCCGGCGACGGTGGCCAGGAAGGCCATCCGAACCGACCGCTCAGGGTACTCGGCGATGATCGACATCCGGCGAGCACGCATCTCGTCGCCGGGGAAGGCCTCGCGGACCTCCTCAAGGAAGTCGTCATTGATCCGGTAGATGATCTCCAGATGGCGCGGCAGCAGGCGTCCGAGCAGTTCCACCGACCACACCTCCAAGGCCTCGGGCAGCAGGGTGTGGCAGGTGTAGGCGAAGCAGCGCTTGGTGACGTCCCACGCCTCGTCCCAGGCGAAGCCCTCCTCGTCCACGAGGATGCGCATCAGCTCGGGGACCGCGATCACCGGGTGGGTGTCGTTCATCTGGAAGATGATCCGGCTCGGCAGCTCGTGAAGGTCAAAGTCATCCGGCAGCACGTTGTCGATGAAGTCGCGCAGCGAGCAGGCGACGAAGAAGTACTGCTGCTGCAGGCGCAGCTCCTTGCCCTGGGGCGTGGAGTCCTCCGGGTAGAGCACCTTGGAGATGTTCTCGGCGAAGGTCTGGGCGCGGACGGCCTGGGCGTAGTCACCTGAGTTGAAGATCTGCAGGTCGAAGGCCTGGGTGGCCTGGGCGCTCCACAGGCGCAGAGTGTTCACACGGTCATTGCGGTAGCCCGGGACCATGTAGTTGTACGGGATGCCGTTGATATTCCAGTCGGGCACCCAGTTGACGAGCTCGTTGCCCTTGTCATCGGTGCTGTGGACGGTGTGTCCGCCGAAGTTGACCTGGACATTGTGCTCGGGGTGCGGGAACTCCCACGGCGAGCCCATGGTCAGCCAGGAGTCGGGCTGCTCGACCTGACGTCCGTCGACGAAGGTCTGACGGAAGATGCCGTACTCGTAACGGATGCCGTAGCCGATGCACGGGACGTTCATGGTGGCGAGCGAGTCGATGAAGCAGGCAGCCAGACGACCGAGGCCGCCATTGCCCAGACCTGGCTCGACCTCGGCCTGGCGCAGGGTGTCGAGCTCGATGCCACAGCCCTGCAGGGCCTCGACGACGATGTTGGTCAGGTCGGTGGAGGCCAGGTTGTTGTCCAGCTGGCGACCCAGCAGGTATTCGGCCGACAGGTAGCCGACGGCCTTGTTGGGATTCTCGCGCTGCTGGCGAGCGGTCTCCAGCCACCGTCCCATCAGGTAGTTGCGCACGGTGCGTGCCAGGGACAGGTACAGATCGTTCTCGGTGGCCTCGCTCAGGGTCACCCCCTGGCCGGTGTTGAGCTCGCGGAGAAACTCCTTCGTGAACCCGTCCACGCTGACCGGCGGAATACCGGCCGGCGCGAGGGCGAAGGGGTGGGTCGGGGCAAACTCGGGGCCCCTGCCCTTGGACACGCTGAAGCTCGCATTGGACCGCAGGTCAGTCCTGCTGGAAGTGTTCATGGTTTCAGACACCGGGCCAGCGTACAGAAGTTCCGAGAGCACTTGGGGGACTGGGTGGCATCGATGGTTGAAGGTCCCATGACAGGCGGCATACACCCCGGTAGGTTGGGCGCGTGAGCACCTCGCCGAAGAGCCCCAGCCCCGTGCCCGGTACGTCGCCGCAGTCCGCTGCCCGGCGGGCCGCCCCGGCGCCGTCCCCCACCAGCGCCAGCCCCGTACCTGCACCGGTCGAGGCGACGCAATCCGAAGCCGTTCAGCCGATCCCGGGATTTGGACGCATTCCGGTCGCGAATGTGGAGCCGGTCATCGAGGGGGGCGCCTACCCCGCCAAGGCCGTCGTTGACGAGTGGTTCCCGGTAACCGCGAATGTCTTCCGCGAAGGTCACGATTGTGTCAACGCGACCGCCGTGCTCAGCTCCCCCGACGGGCGCGAGCTCTCCTTCGGCATGAAGCAGCTCGAGCCCAAGGGCCTCGACATCTGGGAGGGCTGGGTGTGCCCCGACGCCGAGGGTGACTGGACCTTCCGGATCGAGGGCTGGTCGGACGACTGGGCGACCATCCACCACCACTGCGTGGCCCGCTTCNNCCACCCCCACTGCGTGGCCCGCTTCACCGCCGAGGTCGACGTTCCCCTGGCCTGCCAGGAGTTCGTCCACGTCGTCTCGCAGGCGGCCGAGGCCGCCGAGGCTGCCGGTGACACCACCACCGCCAAGCAGCTACAGGCCAAGATCGACATGATGCTGCCCGAAGCGCCGGTCGAATCCCTGCTGGAGACTGTCAACTCGGGCACGCTCGCCGCGGCGATGGACACCTACCGTCCCCGCGCGCTGGTCTCGGCGACCCAGGAATTCCCCCTGCGCGTCGACCGCAAGCGTGCGCTCTACTCGTCCTGGTACGAGTTCTTCCCGCGCTCGCAGGGCGCGTGGTGGGACGAGGAGAAGAAGGTGTGGCACTCGGGCACCTTCGCCAAGAGCCATGAGCGCCTCGAGGCCGCCGCCGCGATGGGCTTCGACATCGTCTACCTGCCCCCGATCCACCCGATCGGCACCGCCTTCCGCAAGGGGCGCAACAACTCCCTCAAGCCCTCCGAACTCGATCCTGGATCGCCGTGGGCCATCGGCAACACCGAGGGTGGGCACGACGCCATCCATCCCGACCTGGGCACCCTGGAGGACTTTGACGACTTCGTCGCCAAGGCCAAGGCGCTCGGGCTCGAGATCGCCCTCGACTTCGCCCTGCAGGCCTCCCCCGACCACCCCTGGGTGAGCGAACACCCGGACTTCTTCACCACCCGCGTCGACGGCACGATCGCCTACGCGGAGAACCCCCCGAAGAAGTACCAGGACATCTACCCGATCAACTTCGACAATGACCGGGACGGCATCTACCACGAGTCGCTGCGCATCCTGCGCTTCTGGATCGATCGCGGCGTCACGGTCTTCCGGGTCGACAACCCGCACACCAAGCCCGTCGACTTCTGGGCCTGGCTGCTCGACCAGGTGCACCGCACCAATCCGGAGGTCATCTTCCTGGCCGAGGCTTTCACCCGTCCGGAGATGATGAAGGCGCTGGGCAAGGTGGGCTTCCACCTCAGCTACACCTACTTCACCTGGCGCAACACCCGTCAGGAGCTGATCGACTACGCGCTCGAGCTGGCGCGCGAGTCGGCGCACTGCTTCCGTCCGTCGTTCTGGCCGACTACGCCCGACATCAACCCGGCCTTCCTGCACTCGGGCAACCCGGCCGCCTTTGCGATCCGGGCCGTGCTGGCAGCGACGATGTCGCCCAGTTGGGGCGTCTACTCCGGCTACGAGCTGTGCGAGCACGAGGTCTTCCGCCCTGGCGGCGAGGAATACCTGAACTCGGAGAAGTATGAGTACCGCCCGCGTGACTGGGATGCCCAGCCGAACCTGTCGATGCTGCTCGGGACGCTGAACCGGATTCGCCGGGAGCACGGCGCCCTGCAGCAGCTGCGCAAGATCGACTTCCACTCGACCTGGAACGACCAGGTGATCGCGTTCTCCAAGATGGACCGCGACGACCGGGTCATCGTCGTCTGCTCGCTGGACCCCTGGAACCCGCAGACGACCGACGTCTACCTCGACATGTCCGCGCTCGGGTTGGACCCGCACGCGATGCTCGAGGTGACCGACGAGCTGACCGGCAACACCTGGACCTGGGGCTCGCGCAACTGGGTCGAGCTCACCCCTGCCAATCCCGCGCACATCCTGCGCGTCACGCCCCAATGACGGCCGGGTCGATGACGTCAGGTGCCATGACGTCAGGTGCCATGGAGCAGGTGCCCGGCTGGCTCAATGAGCACGTCGGTTCTGCCCGATGGTTCGGTGGCAAGGGACGCGGTGGCGAGGTCTCGCGGGTCGTCGGCCTGCGCTGGTTGGGTGAGCGTGATGGGGTGCGAGTGCGCCCCGAGGTCGCGACCTGGCGCTACCCCGACGGTTCCCAGGAGCACTACCAGCTGTTGGTGGCCTACAGCGACGCCGAGCAGCCCGCCGGCGTCCTCGGGCCGTCGTCCGAGGGCATTGCGCACGACGCGACGAAGGTCCCGGCGGCGCTGCAGGTGCTGCTGGCGAGCCTGCTCGACGGCGCCCAGGACGAGCAGTGGCAGCCGATGATCCCGGACGGGCGACGTCTTGCTGCCGACCTGCCGCTCAGCGTCTATGGCGGTGAGCAGTCGAACACCAATGTGATGGTGGGCGACGTCGCGATCCTCAAGCTCTTCCGCAAGCTGGAGCCCGGACGCAACCTCGACATCCAGGTGCACGACGCCCTGGGCCGCGCCTCGGTCGGCTCTGCTGCGAGACTCTATGGGTGGGTCGCTGGTGAGCTGCCCGCCGCCGAGGGTGAGGAGCCGGTGGAGACCGACTACGCGATGGTCGTCGAGCAACTGCAGGACGCGGCCGACGGGTTCGTGATGGCCCGGGAGGCCTGCGCGAGCGGTGCCGACTTCAGTCAGGAGGCGGCGGCCCTGGGCGAGGCCCTGGCCGAGGTGCACGCCGCCCTGCACGACACCTTCGACACCACGACCGTCGACGGTGACGCGGTCGCCGCCACGATGGCCCGTCGGCTGGACGAGGCGATCGAGGCGGCACCGGTGCTCTCGGACCACCGCGATGGTCTGGTCCAGGTCTTCGGGCGTCTGGCCGGGCACCGCCTGCCGGCCCAGCGGATCCACGGTGACTTCCACCTCGGGCAGACCCTGCGCACCCCCGATGGCTGGCGGATCATCGACTTCGAGGGCGAGCCCATGAAGACGCTGGCCGAGCGCCGGCTACCCGACTCGCCCTGGCGAGACGTGGCCGGCATGTTGCGGTCCTTCGGCTACGCCACCTCCGGCAGCGACGACCCGACCGGCCCGGCGGCCCGGCAGTGGCTGGCCGACGTGCGGGCCGCCTTCCTGGGCGCCTACGGCGAACCACGGGGCGGTGAGGCTGACGTCCTCAGCGCCTACGAGGCGGACAAGGCCACCTATGAGGTGGTCTACGAGGTGCGCAACCGGCCTGACTGGTTGCCCATCCCGATGAGCGCGCTCAGCTCGATCGCACCCAGCCGCGCTGGGAACTACCCCCTGACTTCCGGGACCAACCACGCGGGCCCGGCCGCGGACGAGGAGAACTGACATGGGATATGACCTGGCGGGCGGCCTGACCGGCTGGGACATGGAGGGTTTCCACTCCGGCGGTGACACCGAGCTGTGGAAGCGGCTCGGCGCCGAGGTCGTGACCATCCCCACCGACGACGGTGGAACGGTCACCGGCACGCGATTCTCCGTCTGGGCACCGAATGCGCAGGCCGTGAGCCTGATCGGTGACTTCAACTACTGGTCGGGTGACGAGATGTACCGTCTGCCCGGCACCGGTGTCTGGAGCCGCTTCATCGAGCAGCGAGGCACCGACACGGTCTACAAGTTCCGCATCCAGGGGCCCGACGGTGTCTGGCGCGAGAAGGCCGACCCGATGGCGAAGTTCTGCGAGTCGGCCCCCTCGACCGGGTCGATCGTCTACCAGAGCCAGTACATCTGGGACGATGAGGAGTGGATCGCCCGCCGCGAGCAGTCAAAGGCCCACCAGGAGCCGATGAGCGTCTACGAGGTGCACCTCGGCTCGTGGCGCAAGGGGCTGTCATACCTCGACCTGTGCGAGGAACTCGTCAGCTACGTCAAGTGGCAGGGATACACCCACGTCGAGTTCATGCCCGTCGCGGAGCACCCCTACGAGCCCTCCTGGGGCTACCAGGTCACCGGCTACTTCGCCCCGACGAGCCGCTTCGGACGTCCGGACGACTTCCGCCACCTCGTCGACAAGCTGCATCAGGCCGGCATCGGCGTCATCCTCGACTGGGTGCCCGGCCACTTCCCCAAGGACGAGTGGGCGCTCGGCAACTTCGACGGCACCCACCTGTACGAGCACGCCGACCCGCGCCAGGGCGAGCACATGGACTGGGGCACGTACATCTTCAACTACGGCCGCAACGAGGTGAAGAGCTTCCTGGTCAGCAATGCCCTGTACTGGATCACCGAGTTCCACATCGACGGCCTGCGCGTCGACGCCGTGGCGTCCATGCTGTACCTCGACTACTCCCGCAAGGAGGGCGAGTGGGTGCCGAATGTCTATGGCGGGCGCGAGAACCTCGAGGCCATCGACTTCATGCGCTACGTCAACAAGCACCTCTACGAGCGCCACCCAGGCGTCCTGATGATCGCCGAGGAGTCGACCAGCTTCCCCGGCGTCACCCGGCCTGTGCACCACGACGGTCTGGGCTTCGGCTTCAAGTGGAACATGGGTTGGATGAATGACTCGCTGCGCTATGTCGATTCAGACCCGGTGCACCGCCAGTACAACCACCATCTGATGACCTTCGCGATGGTCTACGCCTACTCGGAGAACTTCATCCTGCCGATCAGCCACGACGAGGTCGTGCACGGCAAGGGATCGATGCTCACCAAGGTCCCGCAGGACGACTGGCGCAAGTTCGCGACGCTGCGCGCCTTCTACGCCTACATGTGGGCTTTCCCCGGCAAGCAACTGGTTTTCATGGGCCAGGAGTTCGGCCAGNNGAGGAGCGCGGGCTCGACTGGTGGACCGCGGACATGTGGGGCCACGGCGGCCTGAAGCGCCTGTTCAAGGACATGAACGAGATCTACGTGAACGAGCCGGCGCTGCACGAACTGGACAGCGACCCTGCCGGCTTCAGCTGGATCAACGGCGACGACGCCCAGGGCAACACCTTCAGCTGGATCCGGCACTCCTCCACCGGCGAGATGGTCGCCTGCCTGGTGAACTACTCGGCCGACCCGCACAACACCTACGGCATCAATCTGCCCCGGGCCGGCGTTTGGCAGGAGATCCTGAACACCGACTCCCCCGAGTACGACGGTGACGGCAACTTCGGCAACTACGGCCAGGTCATCGCCCGCGAGGGTGCCGCGCCTTGGGGTGACGGGCCGGGCGCGACGGTCTGCATCCCGCCACTGGGAGCGATCTGGCTCAAGTACGACCCGAAGGCGACCGCGGCCCTGCCCGGCGACACCGGTCTGGCCTGATCCATGGCAGAGGAGTTCAGTGTCCGGGCTGAGGTGAACGGCGTCGTCGGCGTCCTGATGTGGGATGGCTCCACCGACGTCGAGACCTTGGCCCGGGCGGTGGCCCTCGCCGCCACCGACCTGTTCGGCGAGAAGGGTTTGCGCCGCCTTGAGGTGTCGATCCCGACCACCGACCCGATGGCCCGCCATGCCTTGCACCGCGCAGGCTTCCGTCGCGAGGGCCGGGCTCGTGCGGCGATGGACGTCGGCACCGGTGACCACGTCGACGTCGACCGCTATGCGCGGCTGGACACCGACTCGGTCGATGCGCCCGACACCTTCTCGTCCGTGATGGACACCGTGCTGCCGATGAAGCGGATGATAGGGCACGTCTTCTTCCGTGACGGGCAGGGGCGGGTGCTGCTGCTGCAGACCGCCTACAAACGCGACTGGGAACTGCCCGGCGGCATCGTCGAACCTGGCGAGCCGCCGCGGGTCGGCGCCGAACGGGAGGTGCTGGAGGAGCTCGGGATGGACGTCCGGCTCGGTTCCCCGGCGCTGGTGGACTGGCTGCCGCCCTACCTGGGCTGGAGCGACGCCGTCGAGTTCATCTGGGACGGCGGCGTGCTCGACCAGGAAATGGTGGACGCCTTCGTCCGCGAGGAGCACGAGATCACCGCGATCCACTGGGTGGCGCCGGAGGACGTCGCCGAGCACGTCACTCCCCTCTCGGCCCGCCGGATCGCGCTGCTGGTGGACGGATTTCGGGGCTTCACCGAGGACGGCATCCCGGTCTGAGCCGGTGCGGCTGGCGATCCCGGGTTTGTCGGCGTCGATACGCTGCGCACCATGACCCTGCGCATCGACATCTGGTCCGACATCGCCTGCCCCTGGTGCCTGATCGGCAAGCGCCGTTTTGACCGTGCCATCCAGCAGCTGCCCTTTGCCGACCAGATCGACGTCGACTACCACTCCTACCTGCTCGACCCCGACCTGCCGAGCCACTACGACGGCACCGAGGCGCAGTACCTCGCCGAGCGCAAGAAGATCCCGGCCGAGCAGGTCTCCCAGATGCTGGCGCAGGTGACCGAGGTCGCCGCCGGCGAGGGCCTGTCCTATGACTTCGACCGCCTCGTGGTGGCGAGCTCCCAACGCGCACACCGGCTGCTGCAGGCCGCCCGCCGCGTCGCTCCGGACCGCTCCGCGGGCGGGCTGGTGCCGAGGCTGAAGGGTGCACTACTGGAGGCGCACTTCGAGCAGGGCGTCGACATCGGCGACGACGATGAACTCGTCCGCATCGCACGCATCGCAGGTCTGGACGAGCAGGCCGCCCGCTCGGCACTGGACGATGAGTCGCTCGACGAAGCCGTCCAGCTGTCGGTGTCCACCGCCTCGTCGCTGGGCATCCAGGGCGTGCCCTTCTACCTCATCGACGATCGCTACGGCATCTCCGGAGCGCAGCCGACCGAGGCCTTCATCCAAGCGCTCACGCAGGTCTGGCAGGAGAAGCAGGCCACGCCCGCTCCCCTGCTCCTGCCCGACGCCGGCGAGGCGTGCGGCCCCGAGGGCTGCTGAGCCCGCAGGTCAGGCGAACAGGGCCGTGGACAGCTTGCGGCGCGCCTTGAGCACGGCCGGGTCGGTCTTGCCGACGGCGTCGAACAGCTCCAACAGGCGCAGCCGCAGCTGCTCGCGCAGGTCGGCGTCCCGGTTCTCGCGGATCAGCTCGAGAACCCGGTCGAAGGCGGCAACGGCATCGCCGTTGATGAGCTCCAGGTCAGCGGCCTGCAGCTGAGCCTCGACGTCGCCGGGCTCGGCGCTCGCCCGGGCGACGATCGCGGCAGGGTCGAAGGTCATCGAACGCTGCAGCAGCTTGGCCTGGGCGAGACCCTGGACGGCCTCCTGGTCGGCTGGTGCGGCGGCCAGCACCTTCTCGAACTCGGCCACGGCTGTCGGGAAGTCCCCGGCGACCATGGCCTGGTCAGCGGCGGCGAAGCGCGGATCGACCTGCGGGGTCGCTGCTTCTCCGTCGGCGCCAGCCTGGTCCGCGGTGCTGGCCGCCACCGGCTCGGCCCGTCCAGTGAGGCCATTGGCGATGGCGACCTGGCCCAGTTGCTCCAGCACGGCCTGGATCTCGGCGGCATCCCGCGTCCCCTGGAACAGCGGCGCAACCTGGCCGGCAATCACTGCGATGACGGTGGGAACGGCCTGCACCTGCAGGGCGGCGGCGATCCGCGGCTGCGCATCGACGTCGACCCGGGCCAGCAACCACTTCCCACCCGCGGCGTTCGTGGCGGCGATCAGCGCGTCCGATACCTCTTGGGCATTTGCGCGGGCCGAGTGCAGCTCGATCACGACGGGGTACTGCATCGACCGCGACACGACGGCGTCGAAGGACGCCTCGTCCAGGTCCTGTACGTAACTGGCACCACCGCGACCGGTTGTCTGGGGCGCGGCGGGCTGGCCCAGGGCGGAAAGGTCGACGGCCCCGGGGCGGTTGAAGCTCTCAGCGGTCATGGTGGCAATTCTTCCACGCCCACCAACCGGCGTTTTCACCCTCCGGGTCCCCTGTCACTCAACCCCGGCGCAGTGCAAGATGGGTTCCATGGCACATGAGCGCGCAGGACAACCTGCCCAGGAACAAGACCTCATCAAGGTCGAGGAGGTCGTGCAGGCCTACTACGACCTCACCCCCGACCCCTCGAACATCGACCAGCAGGTCGTCTTCGGCACCTCGGGCCATCGTGGCTCCAGCCTGGACAAGAAGTTCAACGACCTGCACATCGCCGCCACCACGCAGGCGATCGTCGAGTACCGCGCCACCCAGGGCACCGACGGGCCGCTGTTCATCGGCAAGGACACCCACGCGCTGAGCCTCCCGGCGTGGAAGACCGCCACCGAGGTGCTCGTCGCCAATGGTGTCGACGTGCTGGCCGAGGGTGAGGACGACTACACAGCGACCCCTGCCGTCAGCCGCGCGATCATCGTCCACAACCGGGACAACGCCGGCAAGCCGCAGGCCGACGGCATCGTCGTCACCCCCTCGCACAACCCACCGCGCGATGGTGGCTTCAAGTACAACCCGCCCAACGGTGGCCCAGCCGACACCGACGCCACCAAGTGGATCGCCGATCGCGCCAACGAGCTGATGGCTGACCCCACCGGCATCAAGCGGATGCCCTATGACCAGGCCAAGGGCTCGGTCGAGCGCTTCGACTACATCACCGCCTACTGCACCGACCTCAAGAACGCGATCAACCTGGACGCGATCCGCGAGGCCGGCGTCAAGATCGGCGCCGACCCCATGGGTGGTGCCTCGGTGCAATTCTGGGGCTACATCGCCGACAAGCTCGGTCTGGACCTCACCGTCATCAACCCCGAGGTCGACCCGACCTGGCGTTTCATGACGCTCGACACCGACGGCAAGATCCGGATGGATTGCTCCTCCCCCGATGCGATGGCCTCGCTGATCAGGAACAAGGACAACTTCCAGCTGTCCACCGGCAATGACGCCGACTCCGACCGCCATGGTGTTGTCACCCCGGACGCTGGCTTGATGAACCCGAACCACTACCTCGCGGTGGCGATCTGGTACCTCTTCCAGAACCGTCCTGGCTGGGGCGAGCGGGCCCGCGTCGGCAAGACGCTGGTCTCCAGCTCCATGATCGACAAGGTCGCGGCCGAGATCGGACGCGAGCTGGTCGAGGTCCCTGTGGGCTTCNNCCGGCGACATGGGCTTCGGCGGCGAGGAGTCGGCGGGAGCGTCCTTCCTGGCGCTGGACGGCTCGACCTGGACGACCGACAAGGACGGCATCCTGCTCGACCTGCTGGCCAGCGAGATCCTTGCGGTGACCGGGAAGACCCCGAGCGAGCACTACGCCGACCTGGAGGCCAAGTACGGTCGCAGCTACTACGCCCGCGTGGACGCGGACGCCAACCGCGAGCAGAAGGCGCGGCTCTCGAAGCTGTCGCCGGCCGACATCACCGCCACCGAGCTGGCCGGCGAGCCGATCACGGCGGTACTCACCGAGGCCCCCGGAAACGGCGCGGCGATCGGTGGCGTGAAGGTCACCACCGAGAACGGTTGGTTCGCCGCCCGTCCGTCGGGCACCGAGGACAAGTACAAGATCTACGCCGAGTCGCTGAAGTCGGCCGAGCACCTGGCACAGATCCAGGCGGAGGCGAAGGACGTCGTGAACGCGGCCCTCAACGCCTGAGCCACCCGCGAAACACGCTTTCGTAAGCACAGCAGGCGCCGCTCCCCAATCGGGAGCGGCGCCTCGTTGTTGCGTCGTCGCAGTGACATCGTGGGCCCAGCGCGTACCCGTGGACGATGGATCGTTCAAGCGGCCAGATTTCCCACCCTGTCAGGGTGCGGAAGGCTCAGGAACCATCGTCCTCGTCGTCCGGCTCCTGCACCCGGACATTGGCCCGCAGGCCGGCGCGCTGGATCANNGATGTCGCGCAAGCCTTGGTCCTGGGCAGCCGACTCGAAGGTGAAGTGGCCGTAACCCAGGATCCGTCCCCAGAAGGGCTGGGCGACGGAGATGTCGAGGATTCGGGTCATCGGCATGGTGGCCAGGTGCTGGTCGAGGATGCCGTGCACCCGAAAGACCCGCATGTTGGTGATGACGAAGCGGTCCATGTACTGGATGTGGATCTTCACCAGCGCCCACAACATCACGGCGAATCCCAGTGCCACGGGAACCCAGAAGAGGTCCCCCCAGTGCGGCAGCATCCAGAACCAGGGGATGAGGGCGACGATCGCCAGCACGGGCCCTGCCATGGTCACCCAGTGCTTGGGGACCTCGTCGATCACGTACTCCCCCTCCCCGCTGATGAGGTGGCGGTCGACGTCAGGTTCGACGAAGCGGGTGAAGAATCCGGCGGCCATCGAGGTGGCCGAGG
Source organism: Propionibacteriaceae bacterium UBA4569 (assembly GCA_002387005.1). Classification (GTDB taxonomy): domain Bacteria; phylum Actinomycetota; class Actinomycetes; order Propionibacteriales; family Propionibacteriaceae; genus Luteococcus; species Luteococcus sanguinis. Next base: position 9,062 of record DGKN01000143.1, on the reverse strand, counting down.
GTCAGTTCGCGAGGGCGCGGAACAGGCGGGTGATGGCGTCCACGACGGACTTCACACCGTTGGCGAACTCCTCGGGCTGGGTCGCGATGTAGTAGATGATGAACGCGACCAGGAGGGTCCACAAGATCTTCTTGGCCCACTCGGGCATCATCGTTCTCCTCGCTGTGTACGGCAGGGTGGCCATAGGGGAAGGTCACACCGGTCTGCACCTTAGTGCCGCAGCCTGGCCCTGCGGTCACCAACGGCGCGCCAAACCCTTCAGCGGCAGTGCAGGGTTCACGGTTGCGGAAACCCGCCACCCGCCCGCCCGCGCCTCAATGGCCTGTGAAAGAGTTGGACCCATGGACAACGAGAACCTCTTCATCTGCATCGACCACGTCGGCCTGGCCGTCAACGACCTCGACGAGGCCATCAAGTTCCACACCGAGAAGTTCGGCTGGCGCTTGCTCCACCAGGAGGTCAACGAGGAGCAGGGCGTTGCCGAGGCCATGATGGGCACCGGCTCGCAGCTGCCCGAGAGCGCCCAGATCCAGCTTCTGGCCCCGCTGAAGGAAGACTCCACCATCGGCAAGTGGCTGGCCCGCAACGGCGGCCCCGGCATCCAGCAGCTCTGCTACCGCGTGGCCGACATCGACCACGTGTGCGAGGTGCTGCGCGAGCGCGGCCTGCGCCTGCTCTACCCCGAGCCCAAGACCGGCACCGGCGGCGCGCGCATCAACTTCGTCCACCCGAAGGATGCCGGTGGCGTCCTGCTCGAGCTGACCGAGCCCCCGGCCAACGCCGCTCACTGAACCGGCCGACCATTCATTTCCGTCGCCGCGGGCGGCGCTCCCCTCGGAGCGCCGCCCGCGCTGCGTCCGGGCGGTGTTGGTAGCCTCAAGGGTGGGCGCCGCTCCCCCGGCGAGCCGCTGGACGAGAGGAATGACGTGACGCAGCAGTCGGACGATTACTACGACGACACCGCGAACGAGGAGACGGGCCTCAACCTGTTCGACGACTCGGCAAGCGCGGCGGGGTCCTTCACCCGCGAGATGTTCGGCTACGACCGAGGGTCGGTCGACAGTTACGTCCGCGAGANNCGCGAGATCGAGAAGCAGCTCTCGACGCTCAAGCAGCTCGTCCGCACCCTGCGCCACGAGGTCGCGCTGGCCGAGCGGACCAACGGCACCACCGACTTCACCCGGCTCGGGTCCCACGCCACCGGCATCCTGCGTACCGCCGAGTCCCAGGGCAATGACCTGGTCGCCAAGGCCTCCATCGAGGCCGAACGGATCAAGGAGGAGGGGCGGCGTGTCGCGGCCGACCTCCGCGCCAATGCCCAGGCCGAGGCGGACGACATCCGGGTCGCCGGCTTGGCGAACCTGCGCCAGCTGCGCGAGGACCTTGAGGGCGAGCAGACCACCACGATCATGGCCGCCCGAGGCGAAGCCCAGTCCATCATCGCCGCCGCGCGCCGCCAGGCTGACGCACTGGCCACCCAGGCGCGGCAGAATTTCGCCAACCAGACCCAGGCCGCCGAGCTGCAGGCCGAGAGGATCATCGCTGAGGCGAACCGCCGCGCCGCCGACATCGAGGCAGCAGCGAAGCAGACCGCTGAAACCCATCTGGTCGAGGCCAATGCCCGCCACGACGAACTGCGCCTCAAGGCGGAGGCGCTGCTGAGCGAGGCCACCCAGCACCACGAGCAGTCAGCCGCCGACCTGGCGAACCAGGCAGAGGAGGCCCAGCAGATCCGTTCGCGAGCGCTGGCCGAGGCCGAGAAGACCAAGGCCGAAGCCGCGCGCGAAGCGGAAATGACGATCGCGTCCGCCCACCGTCAGGCAGCCATGCTGAAGGACCGCCTCGAGGAGCAGTACGCCTGGCGCAAGGAGCAGTTGGAGCGCGAGGTCGCAGCGTTGGTGCAGCGCAAGGGAGCGGTCGTGGCGCAGATGTCGAACCTGCGCCAGCTCGCGGGTGACGCGCCGCTCGACTTCCCCGACGACGATCCCTTCGGCTCCTCCGACCCGCGGGAGAAGCAGACCTTCGCCGCCGAGCAGCTGCCGCCGCTCGACGCCGACGCGACCCAGGTGCAGCCCCGCATCGAGTCCGGTGAACAGACCCAGGTCTTCGACCATACATCCACCGAGGTCTTCGACCGCTCCGACGTCGAGTACACCGAGGTGGTCAGGCGCGACTGACTTACTCAACCCCTGTCGGTGTGCGTCGTGCCCGCCGAATCGCGCCAGATGACCGTGGGCCTGGTGAAGTCCGTGTTGCGCTTCTCGGCCGCAGAGACCCAACAGCTGTACGTGCCCGCGAGCACTTCCTTGGTCTCGACGCTTTCGGGATTGTCGGCCCACACGACGCTCACCAGCCTTGCGCCCTGTGGGAGGACGCCCGCAGCCCAGGCCCTGCCCTGGCCCGTCAGCTGCTGCGATGTGAAGCTCTTCGTCACCGACGAAGTCGACAGTGGGCTCGTGGCTCCCGAACCTTCCGCGATGAGCTCGAACATGTCGTGGGCCTCGGAGACGATGACGCTCACGTCGCCGCCCAGCAGCTGGGTCGTTGCCGCGGGCAGCGCTCGTCCGGTGCCCTCGCGGTAGACCCCTGCGGTGTCGCGGAAGAAGATGTCGGCCTTCTCCCCACTGCCAACCGGATGGTCGTAGCGCATCAGGAGCACGCTGACCCCGGAGCTGCCGAGCGGGACGGGCTTGGTGGTGACGACCTCGCTCGGGGTGTCGTCGCCGGGCCGCCCGACGCGTGCCACCCAGGTGGGATTGCCGGGCACGGTGACGACACGCCAGCGCTGCAGGTCACCACCCCCCGCCGTCATGATGGACGCAACCTCGGTGAGCTTTCCCGAACCGCTGCGGATGTCGAGCGGTGTGACCAGTTGCGCGCCCGTACTCGATCGCACCTCGATCTGCACGCCATCGGCGCAATCCGTGACGGCCGGGGCCGCGCCACACCTCGCGACGAAGGTCGGCTGGTCGAGGAGTTCACCGTTGGCGAGTTCGTTCCCGTCCAACCGCACCTCGACGAGCGAACTCGGGGAGTTCGCGCTGTCCAAGGAGGTCCTGGTGCCCTGCTGCGTGACCATCGTGGCAGTCAACAGGCCAACCCCGCACAAGGCCCCGGCCCAGGCCGCCCGACGCTGGTTGCGCTCGCGGACCCCTTGCCGGCCGCGCGCGATCAGCTCGTCGAGGTCCAGGTTGACTTCATGGGTACGAGCCGATTCGGCCAGGTGCTGCTTCAGGTCGTGTTCGAAGTCGGTGCTCATGCAAGTGCTCCTTCGGCTTGAAGGGTGCGCAGGGTGGCCAGGCCGCGTGATGCGGCCGACTTCACTGCGCCGGGGGAAATGTTCAGGGACTCGGCGATCTCTCGCTCGGTCATGTCGCAGAAGTAGCGCAGCACGATCACCCTGCGCTGCCCCTCCGGCAATCGCCGCACCAACCTGGCCACCTCATCGTGCGTGGCAAGACGCTCATGCGCGTCCAGGGCGGCCAGCGAGCTGGCTGGGTCGTCGTCCAGGACCTCCGAGCGGCGGGAGCGCCATCGGTCGATGTTCTCGTTGACGAGTGTCCGTCTGGCATAGGCCAGGGCGTCCGCGCGGCGCACCTTCGGCCACGCCACGTAGGTCTTGACCAAGGCACTCTGCACCAGGTCATCGGCCTGTTCCCGGTTGCCGGTCAGCAACCGGGCCGTTCCGCTCAGCGACGACTGCGCGTCGGTGACGAATTGGGAGAATTCCTCATCCCGCTGCGCCTTCTTTGGGCCAAACATCGTGTCCCCGTCCTGTGGGTGTCCTCACCCAGCACTACGGAGGAAGGCACCAGAAGGTTGCTCCAGCCTCAGAACAATCGGTCCTCGGCGTGGTCCATTCCGCGCAGCGCGTCGTAGTCGACCGTGACACATGCGATGCCGCGGTCGCCGGCCAGCACCCGGGCTTGCGGCTTGATCTGCTGGGCCGCGAAGACCCCGGCGACCGGGCTCATCAGCGGGTCGCGGTTCATCAGTTCGAGGTAACGGGAGAGCTGCTCGACCCCGTCGATCTCACCCCGACGCTTCACCTCGACGGCCACGTACTGGCCCTCGTCGCTGCGCAACAGCAGGTCCACCGGGCCGATGGCGGTGAAGTATTCGCGCTGGACCAAGGTCCAACCGTCCCCGAAGGTGGTCGGGTTCTCCGCGAGCAGGGCCTGGAGGTGGGCTTCGACGCCGTCCTTCTGCAGGCCCGGGTCGACTCCGAAGTCCTGTTCGACGTCCAGGTGCACGGCGCCGATCGAGATCTGCAATGTGTCGCCCCCCTTGCCCTTGACCTCCCAGACCTGGGTGATCGTCGGGTCGAGGTCGGCCGTGGTGGCGGGGACGTCGGTTGCCTCGTCGAGGTGGGTGACCTCGAGCGTGCACGGCGGGCTCATCCAGTTCAGCGGCTTGTAGGCGCGGTCGTCGGCATGGATCGAGACCGAGGAGTCGGCCTTGACGATGATCAGCCGCTTCGCCATCGGCAGGTGCGCCGTGAGCCGCCCCGCGTAGTCGACCTGACAATCCGCAATCACCAAACGCACGCGGTCAACCTACCTGACGATCTTCGCCATGCCTGACGATCTTCTCCACGTTGCGTCACGATCTGGCCGGTACGCTGGCCAGGTGGCAAAGCGTCCGAGCAAGCACCTGCGACCCGCCCGTCCCCTGAGCGGTGGTCATGCGAGCGCGGCGCACAAGGCGGACGGAAGTTGGGTGGTCCGCACGATCCCGGGCAGCCGCGCCACCAAGCCCTACACCTGCCCCGGTTGCCACCAGGTGATTGCCGTCGGTGTCCCGCACGTCGTGGCCTGGCCCAGTGAACCGACCGGCTTCGGCTCGAACCTGTCCCCCATCGACGAGCGCCGACACTGGCACACGGGCTGTTGGAACCGAAAGCACTGATGTTGCACACGCTGGTCGTCGAGGGCGGCCCCACTCCCCTGGTCTTCCTGCACGGCTTGTTCGGGCAGGGAAAGAACTTCCTGCAGATCGCCAAGTTCGTCGCCGACCTCGCGACGTCCACGCTGGTTGACCTGCCCAACCACGGACGATCGGGCTGGACCGAGACGATCGACTACCCGTCCATGGCTGCCGAGGTGGCCGAGGTGCTGACCGCGATCGGACGCCCTGTCTGTCTGGTCGGGCACTCGATGGGCGGCAAGGTGGCGATGCGGGTGGCGCTGGACCACGCCGACCTTGTGGAGCGGTTGATGGTGGTCGACGTCTCCCCCAAGGTCGGTCTGGGGTCGAACTTCGACCCCTTCTTCGCCGCGATGCAGGGCCTGGACCTGGCGGCGCTGGAGTCTCGCCGGCAGGCCGACGAGCTGCTCACGCCCGGCATCCCCAACCCGGTGGTCCGCGGTTTCCTGATGCAGAACCTGCGCCACGACCACGGACGTTGGCACTGGCAGATGAATCTCGACCTGCTGGCGGCGTCGATGGACGCGATCAGCGGTTGGCCGGAGACGGACGCGAGCTACGACGGCCCGGTGCTGTGGGTCGCCGGTGAGACCTCGAACTACATCCAGCCCGAGTTCGCCCCGGCCATGCGCGCGCTGTTCCCCCGCACGCGCAAGGTCACGATCAGGGGCGCCGGACATTGGGTGCACTCGGAACAGCCCGCGGCCTTCACGTCGACGCTGCGGAGCTTCCTGACCACGGCCTGATCGCCCCTCGCGCTGACCGGGTCAGCCGAGCGTGACGTCGGTGATCAGGGCCGGGGCATTCGGGCTGACGTTGTCCGCCGCCACGCCCTGGGCCGCGACTGCGGCCACCGCATCGGTCGATGCGGCGTCCATCTGCCCGAAGACGGTGTAGCTGGGGTCGAGCTGGGTGTCCTCCCACACCAGGAAGACCTGCGAGCCGTTCGTGTTGGGCCCCGCATTGGCCATGGCGACCGTCCCCTTGGGGTAGGTCTCCGAGCCGGTCAGTTCGTCCGCGAAGGAGTAGCCGGGGCCGCCTCTACCTGTCCCGGTCGGGTCGCCGCACTGGAGGATGAAGATGCCCTGGTCGACCAGACGATGACACTTGGTGTTGGTGTACCAGCCCTGTTTGGCCAGCGACTCGAACGAATTAACCGTGCAGGGCGTCTTCGAGCGGTCCATGGTGATCGTCACGGGCTTGCCGTCCAGCTTCAACGTCACGCTGGCAGTGCCCGTGCGCGCGACATTGGTGGTGCTGGGCGGGTCGACCGTCCTGGCCGCCTGCCCGCTGACGGGGTACTCGCAGCTCGCTCCCGTGGCTGGGGGCGGCGGGGGCTGGCTCCCGGACGACGAACCATTGGCGCAGGCTCCCAGCACAAGCAAGGGGACGAGCAATGACAGGACGGGACGCGGCGAGGGCATGGGCGCCATGCTAGTCATGCCCGCTGCTCCGGGCCCTCGCGACTAGGCTGATGTCATGGTGAACCTGACGC
>DGKN01000143.1:0-2633 GCA_002387005.1 Propionibacteriaceae bacterium UBA4569 | reverse complement strand
GACGAGGCCAACTCGGCGATCGGCGTGGCGGTGGCGATGGGGATCCCCGACGAGCGGATCGTCGCTGCCCTGGGCATCATCCAGAACGAGCTCTTCGACGTGGGCGCGGACCTGTCCAATCCTCTGGTTGCCAACCCCGAGTGGGAGCCCCTGCGGGTGATACAGCCCTCGATCGAACGACTCGAGGCCTGGTGCGACGAGTTCATGGAGACCCTGCCGAAACTGCGCTCCTTCATCCTGCCCGGCGGCACCCTGCCGGCTGCACAGTTGCACGTGGCCCGGACGATCGTGCGTCGTGCCGAGCGCACGGCCTGGCAGTGCGTCGAGCAGTACGGCACCGAGACCACCGATGACGCGGAACTTCGCCCCGGCGGGGTGAACCCCTTGGCGGTCACCTACCTGAACCGGCTCTCGGACCTGTTGTTCATCATGGCCCGGGCAGCCAATGGCGAGTCCGAGGTGCTGTGGGTGCCCGGCGGCGAACGAAACCGCAACGCCTGATCAGGGGACGCGCTGGGTCCACGCGTCCGTTGCGAACTTCTCGGCCACCAGACGCTGGGCTCGAGCCAACTCGTCGTCGGTGTAGGTGGACAGGGACGACTCGTAGCGCCCCATGAAGTGCTTGATGAAGCTCGCCATGATCTGCTCGCGCGTCAGGCCGGTCTGGCTGCGCATCGGGTCGACGCGCTTGTTGGCGCTCTTCGTCCCCTTGTCGGAGAGCTTCTCGCGCCCGATGCGCAGCACCTCGAGCATCTTGTCGGCATCGATGTCGTAACTCATCGTGACGTGGTGCAGCACCGTCCCGTCCACGAAGCGGCGCTGCGCGGCGCCACCGATCTTGCCCTTGTCGGATGCGATGTCGTTCAGCGGCACATAGCGCGCATTGACGCCCACCTCGGCCAGGGCGCCGAGCACCCAGTCGTCCAGGAAGGCATATGACTGCTCGAAACTGAGCCCTTCGACGAGCGACTCCGGCACGACGAGTGAGTAGGTGATGCAGTTGCCCGGCTCCATGAACATCGCCCCGCCGCCTGTGATCCGACGCACGACGTCGATGCCGTGCCGAGCCTGACCCTCGGGGTCGATCTCGTTGCGGACGCTCTGGAAGGAGCCGATCACCACGAGCGGCGAGTCCCAGTCCCAGAACCGGAAGGTGGGTCTGCGCACGCCAGCACCCACCTGCTCGCAGATCACCTGGTCGAGGGCGACGTGCAGGGCAGGTGGGAGGGTCACCGCGTCGATGACGTCGAAGGCGTGGTCGCTCCAGCTCGTTGCGTGGCCCAGCGCACGACGCACGGCAATCCCGACCGACTCCGGCGTGAAGCCGATCAAGTGCACATCCTCCGAGATCGCCGCCTCGATGGCCTGGCCGATCTGCAGCGCGGACGAGGTACCCGGCAGCCCCTCAACGGCGCCATTGATGGTCTCGAGCGCGTCGTCGGGCTCGAGGAAGAAGTCACCGGACAGATGCACATTGCGCAACAGCCCGTCCACCTCGTCGACGTCTACTGCGACGAGCTTGCCGCCCCTGACCTTGTACTCCCCACGCATGCCGACGAGCCTACCGGTGGCTCACGAGTGGTAGGTCTCGCCTCCGGGCGGTGCGGCCTCCAGCCAGCTCATCAGACCTGTGACCGACTGCGGCGTCATGGCCAACTCCTGAACGCGATCGTCGCCGTCGCTGGACAGCTGCAGGCGGACGATCTGGTCTTCCCCGAACAGCACAATCGCCTCGGCCGGGTCGGGGGCTCGTCGCCCGAGGGCCACGGTCTGATCGCGATGCAGCTCGACGTGTGGACGCCAGCTCAGCGAGAAGATGCGGAACCACTGCAGCACGTCGCCCTCGTAGCGCGCGAGCCCGGTCGCCCAACCCACGCCCGGGCCTGAAGACCGCAGACGCAATGCGCAGTCGAAGACACCACCCTGGGACGAGAGCCACCGGCGCCGGGCCCAGAGTCCGAAGATCGGGGCGATGACGAGCAGCATGAGCAATACCGCCCCGAACTCCGCCGTCGCCATCCAACCCATGGGGAGAATCTAGCCGATCCCACCGGCGACCGCCGGGTCGGGGGCCGAACGCGCCGAGGGGCCGCCCGGACGGTTCCGGACGGCCCCTCGGGCCTGGCTGACCTGGGGTCAGAAGGCGTGCGAGTTGCCCTTGCGGGCTGCCTTGAGCTGGGCAGCGGCCAAGTGCATGCGGTGCACCTCGTCCTGCGTCGCGTCACCATCCTGGTGCAGCTTCGACAAGGTGTCGAACTCCGCTTGGGCCGCGTCGACCGAGACTTCCTGGCTCATCGTCGCGTACTGCGACACGAGGCTCACGCGGTTGGCGGCAACTGACAAGAAGCCCCCGTCGATGGCGACCATCTCACGCCGCCCGTCCGAGGCCACGATCTCCGCTGCGCACGGCACGAGGCCGGCCAGCAGGGGCTCGTGGCCCGACTGGATGCCGATGTCACCCTCGGTGGTCCGGACGATGACCATCTCGGCCTCGCCCTCCCAGACCATGCGGTCTGCGGCAACCACCTCGACATTCAACGGTGCGGCCATGCTCACAGATCCTTCTGCATCTCGGCCCACTTCGCCTCGACGTCATCCATACCGCCGACGTTGAAGAAGGCCTGCTCGGCGAT
>DGKN01000180.1:8214-8469 GCA_002387005.1 Propionibacteriaceae bacterium UBA4569 | reverse complement strand
CGATCGCCGTAGGCGAGGTTCGCGGGGATGACGAGCTTGCGACGGCCGCCGACCTTCATCCCGGCGATGCCCTGGTCCCAGCCGGCGATGACACGGCCACCACCGAGCGGGAACTGGATGGGCTCGCCACGGCCGTAGGAGGAGTCGAACTCCTCCCCGCTGGAGTAGGCGACGCCGACATAGTGCACGGCGACCAGGTTGCCGGGCAGGGCCTCGGCACCGTCACCGACGGTGATGTCGCTGATCTGCAGCTCG
>DGKN01000180.1:0-8169 GCA_002387005.1 Propionibacteriaceae bacterium UBA4569 | reverse complement strand
CGCGAGGCACAATGGATGCATGGGCACTCCCTCCCCGTTCCCTGGCCAGGCCTTCGCACATCCCACCCTGGCGCTGCCGCTGACCGACGAGCAGCGCGATCGCAGCGTCGACTACCTCCAACACGCCTACGCGCAGGGGCGGCTGGCCAAGTACGAGTTCGACGAGCGCCTGCACCTCGTCCTCGTGGCGACCAACCGCGCCGAGCTGAACCAGGCCTTCGTCGGCCTGGCGAACATCCCGGTCGTCCCCGCCGCGCGCAAACCGCTGCTGGACACCTCTGCCCAGGGGCGAACCGGACGGACGATGGCTGCCGTCGCCCACTGGAGCGCCCTGGCGACCTGGGTCCTTGGCCCCGCGGTGGTCTACGCCGTGAGCCCCGCCCGTTCCTTCGCCCGCAAGGAGGCCGCGAAGGCGGTGAACCTGCAGTTGCTCTTCCTGTTGCTGTCCGTGGCCGCCATGTTGGCGCCTGAGTTCCTCGAGGGCTATCTCATGTTCGTCGTGGCTCTGGGCTGGCTCGGGTCCACCGTCGTGGGCGGCCTCAAGGCCCACCGAGGCATCGCCTGGCGCAACCCGGTGCAGCGCGTCCTGCCGCTGCAAGTGGCGCGCGAGGACGGAGCCAAGGGACAGCACCCTTCCACTCCTGCGCTGCGACGCTGAGCGTCTGCCCACGAACCACTGGCCAACAATTCACTTGGGGGAACAAGACCTTCAGCGGTAGTGTTGTACGAACGGTGGATGTTGGTGCGTCCGCCGGTGAACACCGGCCCCGGTCGGCGTTGACAACTCAACAGGGGGGTGACTGGTTTCGACTTGGGACGGTAGTCCCAGGGGAAGCGGGCCGTGAATCCATGGTCAACACGTAAATGTTCCTTGGAAACCAATAACTGCCGACACCAATCGCGCAGACTTCGCTCTCGCTGCCTGAGCAGTGACCGAAGGGTCAGCCCGGACTCCGCCTTCGGTCCGGTAACTGGCCTCATCCAGAAGGCTTGCTGATCAACCTGCGTGGCAGGGGTTGATCGGGACTCAACTGCTACTGGGCCTGTCCACGACGTGCTGAAGAGAGCGTGGGGGCCGAGAAAACGTCAACCTCAGCTGCGCCCGGAGAAGACCTGGTTCGCCTCTTGAGGACGCGGGTTCAATTCCCGCCACCTCCACAAATACCCCCTGAGGGTACTCGTTGAACTCTCCTGGAGAGTTCAACGAGTACCCATGTTGTTGTGTCTGGTGAGCTGTTCGTGGGTGATGGGTTCCCCACCGTCGTAGTAGCGCGTGGTGATGGTCAGCTTGTGCTTGCTGGCGGTGATCTTGTCGATGAAGTTGTGGAGCAGTAGGTCTCTGGTGAATGGGTTGCTCAGCTTGGCGTTGGCGAATCTTCGGTAGAAGGCGGCGATGGAGATCGCGTCTTCGCGCAGGATCGTCTTGGCTTGTTCGGTCTGGATGGCCTGGTCCAACTCTTCCTGGCGCTGTTCCAGTGCTTCCATGGCTGTCTGGGTGGCGGTGGTGAAGATGCCTGCGGCGATGGCTTGGACGAAGTTGGCGATTTTCCCTTCCACGGCTTGTTTCTCGGCGTACAGGGTTTCGAGAACGGCTGGGTTGGGGGAGTGCGTGCGGCGGTAGTGCTCGGCCATTTCGACGGCCAGACGGGTGAGGGTGTCGGTGTCGGCGAGGAACTGTTCGACGAGCTCAGTGACCGCTTCCTCGACGTCGTGCTTGCGTAGTGGCTTGGCGTCGCAGGTCTTCTTGCGTTGGTTCAGGCAGTAGTAGTAGCGGTACTTGCGGCCGGTCTTTGAGGTGCCTGAGACGCCTTGCATGGATCCGCCGCAGTGTTCGCAGAGCAGGGTGGTGGTCAGCCAGTAGTCCGAGGCGACGGTGGCGGGGGTGTCGCGCAAGGCCTTGGTCTTCGCGCCGCCTCGTTTGTTGATGGAGAAGCGTCGTTGGACGGCGTCGAAGGTGGTCTGGTCGACCAGTTGGGGCATGCCTGCTGGGATGACGTGCCCGGCGTAGTTGTACTCGCCGAGGTAAACCCGGCTCTTGAGGGTCTTGTTCAGCGAGTGGGCGGTGAACTGGTGGCCTCGCACGGTGGTGGTGCCGGCAGCGTTGAGCTCATCGGCGATGGTCTGCAGTGGTTTGCCGGCTGCGTAGTCGATGAAAGCCTGGCGTACGGCTGGTGCAGTGGCGGGGTCGGCGTGGTAGCGCTTGTCGGGACCGATGGTGAAGCCGAGGATCTTGTGGCCGTTGGCCAGGGCGTGTTCGGCGTTGTACTGCACGCCGCGGCGGATGTTCTTCGACAGGTTGAGGGAGTAGCACTCGGCCATGGCGTCGTTCATGGCTTCGACGATGATGGACTCGGGGTCTTCGGTGGCGTCGATGCCTTCGATGTAGTGGATGCGGCAGCCGGCGTCGCGGATGCGTTGTCGGGTGGTCATGAGGTCTTGGCGGTTGCGGCCCAGGCGGTCGACTTTCCACAAGATGAGGTAGGCCGGGGCGATGGCGTCGATCTCGTTCATCATCTGTTGGAAGCCGGGCCGATCGGTGTTGGTGCCGGTCTTGGCGGCGTCGCTGTACTCCTTCACGAGGACCAAGCCCATGGCGGTGGCCCAGCGGTGGGCGTGCTGTTGCTGCTGGGTGATGGAGGCCTCGTTCTGGGAGGCGGAGCTGTAGCGGTAGTAGGCGACGGCCAGTTTGCTGGTGTTGTAGTCGGTGTGGTTGAACATGCCCTCTTCGCGATTCTGTCCCAGGGAGTGGAGGCTCTCGTGGATGTGCCGACCACTCGCTCGGTCGGTGCAGCCCCTGACGGGGGGTGGTTCGCGATGGGTTGGAGGGCGCGAGCGCCGAAGACCAAGGCTACTGGAAGTGATAACTACCTGGAAGCGAAGGGTTCCTGAACTCAGGCTTGAGGAGTGGCGGTTCCTCTGAAGGTGGCTCTTGGTAAGCGTGTGCGTGAGGTGCGCCATGCTCGCGGGCTGCCCCAGGAGGGATTGGCGGAGCAGCTCGGTGTGACACCGCGGTACCTGGCGGGTATCGAGCGTGGGGAGCGGAACCTCACCTTGGACTCGGTCGACGCGCTGGCCAAGCAGCTCGAGGTCACGGGGTTGTCGCTGCTGCAGGAGTAGGGCCGGGTGGCGGCCGTTGTGGAGAGCTCGCGCTGGTGGGTACATGGGCCATCATGCGCCACAGTTCTGGCAGAAATAGTAAGCGCTTGTGCGCGAAGCATGATGTGGAGTAAAGTTTCACCCATCGACCACTTGGTCGGTTTCTGCACATGGGGAGTCCATACATGCATCCTGCTTCTGCGGCTGAGGCGCTCGGTCGGCACATCGATTTCGCTCGTGACTTGCTAGTCAAGACGATTCGATACCGGCATGACCGCTTCGCTGAAGCTCATGTTGTCTCAGAGTCGCGGTATGGAAACGGGTTCGGAGCCCAGTGGCGTGACCTGCTCGACGACACGGCAGAAGCGTTCCAGCAGCATGCGTACCAGACCCACCGACTCATGCCCGCTGGCTACAAGCTTCCAATTGTGAACAACTGCCTCGTGTACGTCTGGCGCGTGCCGGACTCTTCTCGTGGTGTGGAGGCGTTCGCATCGAGCCCGACTCGGATCAACGGGTTCTCGGCTGTACCGCCTCAGCCCATGCTGTTTGAGCCTGGTCCCGGGGCTGTTGATGATGCAACCACGGATCACGACCAGCAGCTTTCCGAGCTGACGGATGCCCTTGAGGAGGCTGCTGTGACCGCAATGCCTCTGGTGCTCGTTGCCGTGCAGTCCTCGCCGAGCCAGTTGCAGAAGATCGAGTGGGGAGTGGCGGAGCTCAACGCCGAGACGTGCGATGTCTCTTTGAATGGCCGGGCCACGCTGTGGCTGGCCGAGCTGCAGACTGAGACCCCCGCGAAGGATGTCGCGTCGTTCGACAGTGGCGTTCCCACGCCGCCGGTGCTGGAGCCGAGGAAGCAGGAGGGAACCGATCCCAATGCGCGATGATGGACCTGGACTGTTCGACCTTCCAGGTTCGGCGCAAACGTATGGCCGCTTTGACGCTGCTCGCCTGACACAGGCTCGCTGTCGGAAGGGCTGGACCAAAGCACAGCTGGCCAAGGAGGTCGGAGTCAGCTCGGCTGCCGTGGGTCAGTACGAGGCTGGTGTGAACGCGCCGCGTGCCAACACCATCGAGCAGTTGGCGAAGGCACTGGGCGTGCGCCCCGACTTCTTCTCCGTGGGACGACCGCACGCTCGTCTGGAGACCGTGAACGCTCACTTCCGCAGTCTGCGTTCAACTAAGGTCAGCGACCGCCAGAAGGCGTTGGCGATGGCCACGCTGGTGTGGGAGCTCACGTTCGCTCTGGAGCGCCATGTGAAGCTGCCAGACGCTGATCTACCTCTGATCGAGCCGGGAACGTCGCCGGCCGAGGCGGCTGTTGCTCTGCGCCGGCACTGGGGTCTTCCTGATGGTCCTGTTCGGCATCTTGTGACCACGGCGGAGTCGCACGGCATCGTCGTGTCGGTGCGGCCTCTCAAGGAGGTTGGCGATGTCGATGCGTTCTCTGTGGTCATCGTCGGCCGGCCGCTTGTGATCACGACTCCGCGGCGGACCGAGAACGTGTTCCGACATCGCTTCTCGATCGCGCACGAGCTGGGCCACCTGCTGCTGCATCGCGACTTCGACGAGCACAGTGCTGTGATGGAGAAGGAGGCGGATGAGTTCGCAGCGGCCTTCTTGACGCCCGCTGCCGACATGGACGCGGCGCTGCCGCAGCGCCTTGACCTGACAGAGCTTGATCGACTGGGGCGGACCTGGGGTGTGTCGCCGCACTCGCTGGTGCGCAGGATGGTCGAGCGCGGCAGGACGACGGAGTCGTCGGCGCGGCGTGCCTACCAGCGGCTGGCGATGATCAACGATCCGCTAGCTGACCCTTCGAGTGCCTACCCGGGNNGCTGCTGAAGGCGGCCGCAGAGCTGGCGGGGGGGCACGGTGCTGGAATCCCGGTGCTGGCAGAGGAGCTCAAGGTGCCGCTGGCCCTCGTTCGGGATCTGCTGGGTGAGCCCGACACCCGACCAGTGCTTCGTCTCGTGTGAGACGCAGAAGCTCACGAGAGGACAGCGAATGGCCAAAGAGAAACCCGGTAGGCGCACGACGATCTACCGCATGACGGGCGTCGCGGACTTCAGGGAAGCCATTCGTGGCAGGTATCTAGAGGCAGACAACTTCGACTGCCGGAACGTCGAGGTCGGGGGCCATCCAGGGTTCTTGGTGACGGGGGCAATGTCGAAAGACAAAGCGAACTGGTGCTCGGCGGTATCAGAACTGACAGCTCAGGATGTCGAGGTCAGTGGGATCACACCGGCTGGAGTAATTTTGCTCCGGGTCCCGGGGCTTGAAGACGACTTGGTCGTTCACGCACTGACTTACGGCATGGGGTTTCAGCTCCTTGAGCCCGGCAAGATCGATAACCTCTTCGGGCAACGCATCGCCATCCGCACAGCCAGCCCGGATGCACTTCGGTCGCTCACAGTGACGACGATGGATGAGCGCTCTCGAACCTCACGTTCGACGATCCCTCAAGGCGATGGCCTACGAGGGTTCGGTCTTGGAGACGTGGGTGAGGCCGTGAGCCGGATCGTGGCTCCGGCTGCCCTCAGCGGGCTTTCTCGCTCCGGGGAAAAGCCGCTACAGATTCGCGGGGCNNGAGCCCATCGGCCTCAGCGGTGAAGAAGTCATCGCCGACCTTATCAGGCTCGAAGAGCTGCTTGCGACTGAACCGATCCCAGAACTCAAACTTCTGGACCAGCTGTCTATCGTCAAGAACCCAGAGACGAAGAGTCAGCTGGACGCCCTCTTGTCGGATGCTCTGATCAGTGGGACGGGAAGTATCGGCCTGGCTTGGCCACACGAGCGAGTTGACGAGAACGGAACCCCAGACTCATGGCTACCCAAGAACCTGTGGCCCCACCGAGACAATCAACTCCGCCAGGGGCAGCCGGAATGGGATGACGTGAAGTTTGCGCTGGAACTATCTGCCCCGGATAGGCGGTTGGCACGCGTGGAGCAAGCGTCGATCCAGTTGTTCCGCGATGCCGAAGGCGGTGACCCTATCAGCCAAGCCATCCCGCTGAAGCGATGGATCGCCTTCGAATGTGATCATGATGGGCAGCGCTACGCGCTTTACGACGGTGCCTGGTACCAGCTTCACCACGACTACGCGGACAACATCAACCAGCGAGCTGAAGCTATCTTCTCTCAGGTCGATGATGACTTGGTCTTCCCAGCATGGGCATCAACAGAAGATGAGGAGGCGTACAACAAGAGACTCGCAACGGCCCTGGGTGGTGTCTGCCTCGACAGGAAATTGATCACGACCAGCTTGCACCGTCGGGGGATCGAGGCGTGCGATGTGTACCTACCTGATGGCACCTTGATTCACGTCAAGAAGACTGACAAGTCGGCTGCAACTAGCCACCTGTTGGCACAGGCACTCGTATCAGCTGATGCCCTCTGCAGCGATACCGAGGCGAGGCAGAAACTGTGCACGAGAATCTCCGCCGGAGGGGGCGACCCCTCCACGTTCGGATCCAAGCCCACTCGGATCATCATTGCCATGCACCGAGAAGGCGGACAAGCGATCACTGCGCAGAGCCTCTTCACCTTCTCGAAAGTGAACCTCGTGCGTCAAGTCGCGACCCTTGAAGAGAGAGGGATCACCGTGCGCGTCATCTCGATTGACGCATGCGACGCGGCTGACAGCTAGGTTGGACGTGGAGTCTCGCCCGACGCGCGACGTTCTGTTGCTGATCGGCGCAACCGTGAACCAGGCCAATCTATAGGGACGCGTCCCAGGCTTCCTGATCACGGCCCGCCAACTGCTGTCTTCGGGGGTCATACCGGTACACAACGATGCCACCCGACATGATCAGGTCGATGGCTTGGTCAATGACGGTCAGAGGGACGTCGAACCACTCGGATGGGTCGTAGTCGCGTCCATGCCGATCGATCTGAGTGCTGGAGGACGGCACCAGCGGCGGCTGGCACCATCATGCTGGGCCGCACGCCTGTGACTGGGGGAATCACGATNNCCGGAGGCACTGCACGGCGAGGTGTCAGGTCTCTGAGTTGATGGGGCCGCTGGTGTCCCAGCCCTCGCCACCGGCGCGGGCGGAGCGGACGGCGGAGGCGTACATCTCGGCGTCGATCAGACGAAGGCGCGCTTGGAGATCGCCGGTCCACTTCCAGGCGTCGTTCTTGCCTTCCATCACGTCGCCGACCGTCACCTTGGTGTTGGAGAAGAGGTGTTCGAGGATCTCGTTGCGGCGGGTGCAGTAGGGCTCGGTCAGCATGAAGAACGCCCTACTGTGGAGGTTGTGAGCGTCGGCACAGGTGGTGTGCAGCAGGCGCTCGGCCTGGAGTTGCTCGGCCTCGTCGATGCTCATGGGCCACCACTCGATCCGGCGCAGATCCGCCAGCAACTCTGCATCGTCGCTGTACTCAACCGCCTCATCGGGGGCTTGGGCCATGGCTTCGCCGTACTGCAGGAGCCAGCCGCGATCGGTCCGCGTGATCCGGGTGGGCTTTGTCCACGGGGTGTGTCGGTGGCCGTACATCTGCGGGCGCTTCTGCATGGCGAGGTCGCTCCACTCGGGCAGCCCGCCATAGCCCACGGGTGCTGTCGGGGGCCAGAACCATTCGATGGGCTCGTCGAGGGTCTCGGGTGCCCAGCCGCGGTCGAGCAGGGGGGCCTGCACGTCGTCACCGAGCAGCCGGATCGACTCCTTCAGGATGCGGATCTCGTCGTCGAAGTCGGACATGGCTCCATCCTCTCGTCTTCGAGGTTTGCTGCAGCTGTACGTGGTCTCGGCGGGTGGCAAGAGCTGAGACCTCCTGGGCGCTGTCTGCTGGCTGGGGACAGATCGTCAACCGACTGCACGGCGAGGGTTCCCCGGAGCCCTGCCCGGTCTGACCAGAGCTATACCCAGTCTGAATGGTCGGCGCACTCGGCGGCGACGTGCTCGGCGTCCTGGTAGCCCGGGACTGCGGCGAGTTCGGGTGGCTGCTCATCCAGCTCGCGGACGGCGCTCACCACGGTCGTGAGCCAGTAGCTGTTCGGGCTGGCGAAGAACACGAAGCGATCACCGATCATGATGTAGAGTCCCGGTGTCAACGGCGGCTGAAAAT
>DGKN01000026.1:31022-34504 GCA_002387005.1 Propionibacteriaceae bacterium UBA4569 | reverse complement strand
GAGGTGATGGGGGCCAGACCAATGGCCTCGGGACGGTCACGGATCACCCATAGGCGAACGCGCCACGTCCAGTGCGAACGCCGCCGGCAGCCAGAAGGCCGCCTGCCATTTCCCACCACTGATGGCCAGACCCCAGGCGCTCAGCGCGCCCACGGACATGCCACCCACGGTGTGGGCGCATGCCAGGGCCGGAATCACTCACCGACAGCAGTACGCTGCCTTCGGTCGAACGCAACCAGACCGACACCTCGCAATGCTGGCCGCCATGTCGAATCGCGTTGTTCAGCAGGTTCACCAGCACCTGGCGCAGCAGGGCCGGGTCGGCGGGCACTCGGGGTGGTGCACCCCGACACTCGAGATGGATGGGCACCTGCTCCACCTTCGCCACATCCCGCACGGCGCCCACCTCCAATCGTCGCAGGTCGACGAGCGACATTCGCATGACGAACAACCCGGCATCGATCTGGGCGTCCACCAGCAGGTCTTCCGCCAGCGTGTTCATCCGTTCCGTGTTGCTCGCAATCGTTTCGACAAGTTCCCGCTGGACGCGGTCGAGCCTGCCCACCGTCTCGTCACCGAGCAACTCAGCTGAGCCTCGAACCAGCGCCAGCGGGGTCCGCAGCTCATGGCTCAACATGGACACCTGGTCAGCCCGCTGTCGGGCCAGGACGCGCCACCACTCGTTCTCGGCCGCCAGCGCTCGAAGCTGGCCTCGCGTACGCGAACGCGCCACGAGCATGACGGCCAAGGACGTCACGGCCAACGCCAGCACCCACTTCATCTGCCCATCATGCCAAGTCCCCGCGCGCGGGGGGTGGTTCGCAGCGGCTGGTCGGTTGCCGATCCCTCAAGCTGAACTGCACCCTCATGCAAAACCTGTGTCGTCAGTGCTCTACGACACGAAAACCCTAGTGGCGGGCACATCGCCAGGTTGATGGCCACGCCACCGGCACCCGATGCTCCACCCTCGGATTGATCTGTCGACGATTCCATGTTGTGTAATGGCCTCGTTCACGGCGGTTCGTCTGGGGGGGATGTCCGTCTATCCCCCTATCAGGAGTGCTCGTGCCAACATCCTCTCCCCGCCGACACCTCGCCACCTCGATTGCGCTGACCAGCCTTGTCGGAGCCCTCGCGGTCACGCTCCCACCGACCATGGCGCAGGCCGCGGACGCACAGACGTCCATCACCGCCATCGAGGTACCCGCCACCTCCACCGGCACGGCCGACGGCAAAGCCGTCATCGCCTCGCTGCCCACCACATCCGGGAACTTCGACCTGGTCGGCCTCACCTGGAAGACGCTCCCCGACGGCGCCGTCCCACAGGTCCGCACCCTCGGGGCAACCGGTTGGAGCGATTGGACGACCCTCGAGATCAATGTCGGCGCCTCCGAGACCGGACGCGGACGACTCGGCACCGACCCCACCTATGTCGGTGCCAGCACGCAGGTCGAGGCACGCGTGCTCGGCAGCACCGGCCAGCAGGCAGACGACCTGCGCCTCTCCCTGGTTGACACGAACAAGGTGACCGCGGACGAGTCCCTGTCCAGCTCCGCGGGCACCAGCTACGGCAGCGCCGCGTCGGGCTACACCTACGCCACCAAGCCCATCGTGATCAGCCGCTCGCAGTGGGGCGCCGACGAGTCCTTGCTCTCGTACAACGGATCGGGTTGCGTGCCCGCCAACCTGGACTCGACGATCAGCGCCGCAATCGTCCACCACACCGCGGGGTCTAACAGCTATACCAAGGACCAGTCCGCCTCGATCGTGCGCGGCATCTACGCCTACCACGTCAAGACGATGGGCTGGTGCGACATCGGCTACAACTTCCTCGTCGACAAGTACGGACAGGTCTTCGAAGGGCGCCACGGCGGCGTCTACAACCCCGTCCACGGAGCCCACGCCACCTCGTGGAACACGAACACCGTGGGCGTGAGCGTGATGATGAACTCAGCCACGGCCGCACAGACGGACGCTGCGATGAGCTCGGTGACCAAGGTGCTGGCCTGGAAGCTCGCGGGCAACTACCGCGACCCGGCGGCCAAGCTGACCCTGGCGGGGAAGTACATCAACCGGATCGCCCGTCACGGAGACGTGATGTCGACCGCCTGCCCCGGCACCAACATCCCCGCCTACATGCCCACCCTGCGCACGCGCGTGGCCAGCGCCATGGGCAACTGGCAGACGCCGATCTACCAGGCGTGGGTTGCACAGGGTGGTGAGGGCGGAGTCTTCGGCTCCCCCCACGTGATGGAGCGCGGCATCGCCGGCGGCCGGGTGACCGATTTCGCCGGCGGTGACATCTACCAGAAGTCGTCCACCAACGCGACCTTCGCGCTGACCGGGTCGGTTGCGGCACGCTACGAGTCGCTGGGCCGCACCACCTCGTGGCTGGGATGGCCGACCGGCAGCCAGGAGCCTGGCGCGAGCACCGGTTTGTCGGTGGCGCGCTTCGCCAATGGACGCATCTACCACTCGTCCGCGACCGGCGCCCACGCGGTGACCACGGCGATGGCGGCCTGGATGGACGCCAACCCGAGCGCTGGCTATCCCACCGCAGAGGCGGTCAACACCTCGAGCACCGCCGGTTACCAGAACTTCTCCACCGGTCGCGTGTCCTGGCAGGGTGGCAGCTTCACGCGGACGCTGACCCCCACCCCAAATCCCACCCCCACGGCAACTGCGACCCCGACAGTCACCCCGACGAAGACGGCGACTCCCGCACGCGCGGTGATGGGCGACCAGACCGGCGACAAGCGCGCCGACCTGATCTCGGTGCAGCCGGACGGATCGCTGCGCTGGTTCCCCACCGGGTCGACGGGCAAGTCGGGTGGGGCGAGGACGGGGACCAGCCTCACCGGCAAGTACTCCTGGGTCTCGCAGGTGACCGACCTGGACGGCGACGGCAAGGGTGAGCTGCTGGCCCGCGACATCCACGGACGTCTCTACCTGTGGCGCGGGCTCGGCAGCGGCCAGTTCACGGGCAAGAAGCTGGTGGGCACCGGCTGGAATGGCCTGCGGGAACTGGCCGTCGCGCCCGACATGGATGGTGACGCCATGCCCGAAGTGCTCGGCATCAACGCCAAGTTCCAGCTGGTGCGATACACACTGGCCAAGGACCTGCGCATCTCCCGCATCACCGTGGTCGGTGGTGACTTCACCGGAATGCGCCGTCTGTCCAGCGTGGGCGACGTGAACGGTGACGGCTTCGTGGACGTGCTGGTGGTGGACTCCTCGTCGAGGTTGTGGCGCTTCTCCGGCAGCGCCGGCGGCGGTCTGGCGGGCACAAGGGTGTTGGCCGGCTGGGGCTGGGGTGCCTTCACGAGGGTGCGTGGTGTGGGAGACCTCAACGGCGACGGACGCTGGGACCTGGTCGCCCATGGGTCGACGACGGCCGTCCGGGTCTACCTGAACACCACCTCTGGCCTGAAGCGCGGAACCGACCTGATGGCCTCCACCAAGGGCCTCGGCCCGACGGCCCG
>DGKN01000026.1:0-30970 GCA_002387005.1 Propionibacteriaceae bacterium UBA4569 | reverse complement strand
GTGACCCTTGTGCCCCAAGGACTGACGCACCGGCGCTGGCATGCCCAGCCCGGTGCGTTCCAGTTCCCGGGCCGCGAGTGCCCGGATCACCTGCTGGTCTCCGGCCCGCCAAGCCCGGACCGGGTCGTCGCTGATGGCCGCGATCTGGTCCATCGGGAGGTTGGCCATCGCCCGCAGCGCGAAGAGTTCCAGGTCGGCGTCCGCGTTGACGAAGCGACGTGCCGCGGCCGCCCGCCGGATGAAGCGCACCCGATAGGGCAGCCAGCCGGCCAGCAGCCCCAGCACCGGCACGAGGAAACAGGCCCACGAGGCGATGGTGGCAAGGTGCAGGATCTGGGTGGCCTGCTGGTCGGCCTGGCCCACCAGCCCGTCCAAGCCGCTGGCGCCCCGCCCGAGCGGCTCGGCGACGTCGCCACCGACGACCGGGAGCTCGGCAAGCCGTCCCTGTGCATCCCCCATCGCACGGCTGAGCTGGGCAGCGGTCTCGGCGGCCTCCCGGGCAGGGGCCGCCAGTGCCGCGATGGCGCGGTGCAACAGGCGTGCGACGAAGGCCCAACCTGCCACCCACAACACGACGAAGGAGTCTGCGACCAGCTGTCGGACCAGTCTCCAGCCGGGACGTGCGTAGACCCGCATGGTCATCCTCCACTCGCTCAGCCCGGATGGGCCAGGTGCCACTCCCCCATCTGGTCGACCCGGGCGAAACCCAGTTCCGCCAACTCGCCCAAGGATGCCAGAACCTCTGCCATCGGCCGCCCGGACAGGCCTGACACCACCCCCGCGGGCATCCCGCCCCCTCCAGGAAGCACCTCGCGGATGGCCATGAGGTGCGGAGCCAGGGCGTCAAGCGCGACGGCGTGTCCGCCGACGGGCAGTTCTGGCTGTCGCGCCAGCGGGGATACGAGGCTCACCACCTCTGCGGCGCAGGTCACCAGCTCGGCCTGGTGGTCGCGAACCAGCCGATGGGTGCCGATCGACAGCGCCGAGTGCACGGGACCGGGCACGGCCATCACCATCCGGTTGAGGTGAGCTGCCCAGCGAGCCGTGTTGAGCGCTCCTGACCTGGCCGCGGCCTCGACGACGACGGTGCCCAAGGACAACGCGGCGAGCAGCCGGTTGCGGGCCAGGAAGCCCACCTTCGTGGGCCGTAGCCCGGGCGGCACTTCGCTGATCAGCAACTGCTCGGCAGCAAGTCGCTCGAACAGCAAGGAGTTGCCGCTCGGGTAGGGCCGGTCCAGACCACCGGCCAGGATCGCCGCCGTGCGCCCTTCTGCGGCCAAAGCGCCTCGGTGAGCCCAGCCGTCGATCCCGAAGGCTCCACCTGACAACACCGTCCACCCGCCCCACCGCGAGCCCCCGGCCAGGTCGAGCGCCAGGTCGGTGGCGACCTGTTCGCCATAGCTGGTGCAACTGCGCGCGCCGACCAGTGCGAGGGCATGGCCGGCGCACTGGTCGAGTCGGCCAGGCCCGCGCAACCAGAGCCCCAACGGTGCACCGCCGAGACGCTCGTGGCAGACATCGTTCA
This sequence comes from Propionibacteriaceae bacterium UBA4569, assembly GCA_002387005.1. Lineage (GTDB taxonomy): Bacteria > Actinomycetota > Actinomycetes > Propionibacteriales > Propionibacteriaceae > Luteococcus > Luteococcus sanguinis. The sequence goes on along the minus strand of DGKN01000026.1, from coordinate 29,445 downwards.
GCTCGTCCAGTTGCGCGGGCCATTCGTCGTCCCCCGGAACCACGAACCTGATGCCGTGACCGTGTGCGGTTTCGACCAAGGCATCGATCTCGAAGTTGCGTGCGCGGTTGGTCCAGCTCTCCACCCCAAGCTGCGCGAGGTCCCCCATCACCTCCACGGCGCCACGGCGGGCCACCAGCGCCGCCAGGCGGGGGTTGGCAGCCTCCGCCAGCCAGGTCAGCGTGGCGCGAGCCCGCCGCTCCTCGTTCCAGTGCGTCGGTTCATGAACCCGTGCATTCAAGCGACTGCCCTCGTCTCGCCCCGGCGCAGCTCGAGCGCGCCCCGCACGTCGGCCCGGGACGGACGGTCGCGACCAGCCAGGTCACACAGGGTCCAGGCGATCCGCATCACCCGATCGACCCCGCGGGAACTCACCCGGCCGCGCACGAGCGCCTCGTCCAACAGCTCGACGCCGTCCGGCAGCGGCAAGTGGTCGCGCAGGTAGTGCCCCGGAACCTCGCCATTTGTCATCCACGAGGTACCCCGCAGTCGGTGCGCCTGCCGTTCCCGGGCCAGCGCCACGCGCTCGCGCACCACCTCGGACGACTCACCGCGGGCGCCCGCGATCTCCAGGTAGCTGGTGCGGGTCGGAGCCAGGCGATGGGTGAGGTCGATCCGGTCCAGGATCGGCCCACTGATCCGCTCCCCGTACCGGCGCACCTGCATCGGGGAACACCTGCACATGAGGCCGGCGGTCCCATGATTGCCGCACGGGCAGGGATTGGCTGCCATGACCAGCTGGAAGCGCGCCGGGTAGCGCGCTTCGTAGGCGGCGCGCCCGATCGCCACCATCCCCGACTCCAGCGGCGTGCGAAGGCTCTCCAGCACTGACGGCGGGAACTCGGGTGCTTCATCCAAGAACAGGACGCCGCGATGGGCGAGCGAGACCTGCCCTGGTTTGGGAACCCGGGAACCCCCGCCGACGATCGCGGCCGGTGAGGTCTTGTGGTGTGGGGAGCAGAAGGGCGGACGCGAGACCAGCCCGTCGTTGAGGTTGCGGCCCGCCAGCGAGTACAGCGCCGACACCTCAAGCGATTCCCGCGAAGCCAGATCGGGCAGCAGCGAGGTCAACCGTNNGGGGGGACCATGGAAGAAGAGATGGTGCCGACCGGCGGCGGCCACCTCCAGCGCGAACTTCGCCTCCTGCTGGCCCACGACGTCGGCCAGGTCGAGCGCCGGTGCCGGTTCACCCACCACGTCGGACGCCATGTCATCGGGCGCCAGCAGCACGGGGCGTCCGGCCAGCACCTCGGCCAGGTCGGCCAGGTTGCGGACACCCCAGACGGTCATCCCGGTCACCAGACCGGCCTCGCCGACCTGCGAGGCCGGGACGATGGCGCGGTCGAACCCCGCTTCCTGGGCCGCGAGCAGCGCCGGAAGCACCCCCCGGACGGGGCGCACCCGCCCATCCAGACCCAGCTCCCCCATCATCATCGTCCGCGCCGCTGAGGCGGCCGGGACGGTGCCCGCCGCCGCCAGCACCGCCGTCGCGATCGCCAGGTCGAAATGGGTGCCCGCCTTGGGCAGCCCCGCCGGTGAAAGGTTGATCGTCACCAGCGCCGAGGGCCACTGCCAACCGGATGAGGCGACCGCAGCCGTGCAACGGTCACGGGACTGGTACAGAGCAGTGTCAGGGAGCCCCACCAGCACCGTCTTGGGCAGGCCATTGCCGATGGCAGCCTNNGGATCTGCTCGGCGTGCAGGTCGTGTTCACGCAGCCACAGCTGGGAGAGCTCGACGAGCTTGCGAACCTTGTTGCGGGTCACCGCCTCAAGCGGGTCGCCATAGCCGCGGCCGCGGCGACACTTCACCTCGACGAAGACGATGCACCGGCCACCCGAGGGCAGCGGCTCGAGCGCGACGATGTCAATCTCACCGCGGGCGCAGCGCCAGTTGCGCTCGACCACCTGCCAACCCAGACGGTGCAGGTAACCGTGCGCGAGGTCCTCCCCATATCGACCTGTCTCCTGCCGGTCGGGCGCCACCAGCTGTGCGGCCGGGCGCGCGTGTCGTTCGTCCACCGTGGACCACCTCCACTCCCCACTCTTGGAAAAATGGGCGCGCTCGTGTCACCGTCCCCAGATCGGCACGAAGCAACGGGTGGTTGTGGACAACTGCGTGGGAGGTCCCCGAGGGTTACTTGTCCTCGGGCACCTGGAGGTCGGAGTGCGCGATCTCCTCGATGGAGACGTCGCGGAAGGTCAAGACCTTGGCGGACTTCACGAATCGCGCGGGACGGTACATGTCCCACACCCAGGCATCACCCATGGAGACCTCGTAGTAGACGTCCCCGCCCTCGGTGCGCACCTTCAGGTCGACGGCATTGCACAAATAGAAACGACGCTCGGTCTCCACCGCGTAGGTGAAGATGCCCACGACGTCCTTGTACTCGCGGTACAGGTCCAGTTCGAGCTTGCTCTCGTAGGCTTCCAGGTCTTCTGCGCTCATGGTGCGTCCACTCTAGCGCGGGCCACATTCTCGAACCGGTACCGATGGATCGCGCAGGGACCGTGCTCGTCCAGCCGGGCCTGGTGCAGGGGCGTGCAGTAGCCCTTGTGCACCTCGAAGGCGTAGTCGGGATACTCCTCGGCGAACTCGACCATGATCCGGTCCCGGGTCACCTTGGCGATGATGGACGCGGCAGCCACGCAGGCAGCGACCCGGTCGCCCTTCCACACGGCCAGCCCGGGCATGCCCAGACCGTCGACGGGGAAGCCGTCGGTCAGGACATAGGCCGGAGAGGGTTCCAGCCGCAGCAGCGAGCGGCGCAGGGCCTGGATGTCGGCGACGTGCATGCCGAGCTCGTCGCACTCCGGTGCCTCGATCCGCACCGAGGCCACGGCGACGGCCTTCGCCATGATCTCGTCGTACAGGCGCTCGCGTGCCCTGGCGCTCAGCACCTTGGAGTCGGCGAGACCCTCGATCCGACGGGCAGGGGTGTCTGCGAGCATCACGGCAGCAGCCACCAGCGGGCCGGCACAGGCACCTCGCCCCGCCTCGTCGGCGCCNNATCGCGCGCTCGTAGCCGTAGATCCCCTTGCCAGCACGAACCATCAGCAGTTGGGGTTGGTGACGCTCACGCTTGGCTGCTCGGGAGCGGCGGCGGTCGGATCGGGCACGTGGGTGAAGGTGTCAGGGACGCTGAACCTCGTCCAGCGGTCGAATGGTGCGGCGATCGCCACGACGGGTCCGACCACCCTGCTCTGCGGGACGAAGGCCCCCATCCCCTCGACCTGGCCGTCGTTGGTGATGTCCTGCAGATGGCAGCGTGAGTCGCCGGACATGTCGCGATGGTCGCCCATCACGAAGATGCGTCCAGCGGGCACGACCACGTCGAAGTCGAAGTCGGATGGACGCGACTGCGTGCCCTCCGGGGAGACGTACAGGTAGGAGGTCTCGTCGAGTGCCTTGCCGTTGACGCTCATCCGCCCCTGGTCGTCGCAGCAGGTGATGTGGTCACCGGGCAGGCCTATCACCCGCTTGACGAGGTGGTTGGTGGACGAGGACGGGAGCACCCCGATGAGCTCCATCACCCGTCGACCGGCCGAGGGGGTTGCGGGTTCCTCCTGGAGCCAGTTGGCCGGGTCCTCGAAGACGACGATGTCACCGCGGTGGTAGGTGCTGATCTTGGAGACCACCACCCGGTCGTCGATCTGCAAGGTGTTCTGCATCGACCCGGACGGAATGATGAACATCTGCCCCATGAAGGCACGCAGCAATGACGAGATGATCAGGGCGCCGATGACGACGACGAGCAACTCGCCCAGCACCGAGCCGACACGCCCGCCAGCCGTACGCGCCCTCGCGGGCTGGACTCCGGCATCGATGCGCTTGGTGGACTCGTCTGTCACGGGTACTGCCTCCTCCTGAGCCCGGGCGCCCGCCCGGCAGCGGACAGTCTACGGGGGCTCAGCAGGGCACGTCGGATGCTGCCTCGACGATGGATCCGGTGAGGTCGCCTGGCCCCTCAGGAGCCGTGGTGAGCGCCGGCTTGCCCGGCAGGGCGCCCAGCCGGTTGAGCGGCCAGACGGTGGTGGTGAGTCGGGCCCTCACCTGTTCGGCGGGGACGAGGGCACCGGGGCCCAGGGTGTGCAGGAAGCAGCGTGAGTCAACGCTGTGGGCGGGGTTGTCGCCACGGACGAACAACTGTCCCGGCCCCACGACGACCCGGAAGGCGATGGGGTCAGGCTCCGGCACGCTCGACAGCGAGATGCCGTTCACGACGAGCCGGCCTTGGGCATCGCAGCAGCGAACCTCGTCCCCCGGCTCTCCGACCACACGCGAGACCGCGGTGCTGGCTCCGGAACGGCCGGCCATCCAGTCGCTGGGGGTGCGGAAGACCACCACGTCGCCGCGTTCGACGTGGTGCGCGCGCAGCCCCACCACGACGTCCCCGGCCTCGGCGACTGGCTCCATGGCCCGGGTGTCAACGGTGTAGGGACTGGCCACCAGGAGCCGTAAGGCCAGCGCCACCAACGCGGTCACCGCGACGGCGACCGCCAGGCGCACGTGCGAACGATTCGTCGGGGTCACCGCACACCGCCTCTCGCCATCGTCCGGCACAAGGATAGGCGTGATCGGGGCCAGACGTGATCGGTACCCAGACGTGATCGGGGCCAGACGGCGAATGGCCCCGGCAACGAGTGCCGGGGCCATTCCAGTGCTCTGTGGGGAGCAACGCGATCAGTCGCGCTTCTCCTTGATCTTGGCGGCCTTGCCGCGCAGACCACGCAGGTAGTACAGCTTGGCGCGACGGACATCGCCGCGACGCTCGACCTCGATCTTCTCGATGATCGGCGAGTGCAGCGGGAAGGTACGCTCCACGCCGGTGCCGAAGCTCACCTTGCGAACGGTGAATGCCTCCTGGATGCCACCGGCATTGCGGGCGATGACGACGCCGGCGAAGACCTGGACACGGGAACGGTTGCCCTCGACGACCTTCACGTGCACCTTGACGGAATCACCCGCACGGAACTCGGGGATGTCGGTACGCAGCGAAGCCTTGTCGAGCTCCTGGATCAGCTGATGCATTCTGGTTTCCTCGCCGGTGCCACAGGTCACCTCGTGATGTCTGGTGTGGATGGCTCCAGACCCTCGGACGATCCCCCTGTGGCAGGAGCCGACGGCGCAGAGCAACAGCTGTTGATTCTGCCACGGAACGGGCCCGGGGTGAAATCGGACGGATGACCCCGGATGTGGCGAGAATGGCCCTGTGATGAGCGAGGAGGACTTCGACGCGTTCTACGCCGCCTCCTTTCCTCGTGTCGTGGCGCAGATCCGTGCCATGTGCGGAAACCTCGCCGAAGCCCAGGACTGCACTCAGGAAGCCTTCGTCCGGGCCTGGGACAAGCGCCAACAGCTGGACGAGGAGCAGTATCCCGAGGCCTGGGTACGGACCGTGGCCTACCGATTGGCCGTGAGCCGGTGGCGTCGCGTCACCCGCGGAATGCGCCAGCCCGACCGTGCCCTGGAGGACCGGAGCCCGGCCGAGCCGGACCCCACGAAGGTCGCCCTGGAGCGGGCCCTGCAACAGATTCCTGAGGACCAGCGCCGCGCGGTCGTTCTCTACCACTTGTGTGACCTGTCCGTTCAGGAGATCGCTGTCGAGGTGGGTGCACCTGCCGGGACAGTGAAGGCCCGTCTGTCCCGGGGCCGGGCCGCGTTGGCGAAGGTGATGGGAGACCCGTCGCGATGAACGCCGCAAGTCAGGGCCGGTTCCGGGCAGCAAGTTCTGAGAAACTCGCGCGAAGAAGTCCCAGATCGATGCAACCGTACCGCCTGCTCAGGCGTAGACCAGGTGCCAGCAGCGGGCCAACAGCCCACGAGCAGCAGCAAGGAGGTGCCCGATGACCGACCATGATGACCTCGACCAGTTGGAGGCCTCCACAGACGAGATCTTCCGCCGGTTCTCCGAGCGCACCTTCGACGCCGTGGACCCCCTGCCGGCCACAAGGGTGCGCCAGCTCGCGGAGGGCCGCCGAGCGAGGCGTCGGATGGGCATCGCCGCGGCTGCCGTGGGGCTCAGCCTGCTGGGCGGCACGGCATTCGTCCAGCTCGACGCTCACGACCAGTTCCCCACCACTGGACGGTCGGTGGACGTGGGCAGTTCGGCGACCCCCAGCCCGGCCCCGTCCGCCGCCTCTCGCGCACTCTCTGCGGCCAACCTGCCCGGAACCGACCTGTTCTACTTCAATGCCCCAGGCGACATGACGGTCACGGGATCGGACGCCATCGGCTCGGAAGCGGTCAGCCAACTCCAGTCACCGCTGACTGCCTGTGAGCAGACCCTCGCACATGGCCAGCAGCAGACCCTGGTGCGCTCCTATTCGGGTGCGGGGACGGGATACGCGGCCATCCTCCAGTTCGAGACCACCTCCCAGGCCGCGGCCGCGCGCGGCACCTATCGGCAATACTTCAAGGATTGCGCGAAGACGATCGTCCCGCCCTCGGGCTACACCCTGGATGTGACTCCGGCCACCGAGTTCCCAGTCACCGGCGCTGGTGTCGACGACGCCGACACCAATGCCAGCTACCGCCTCGTCACCCTGCTCCCCGCCTCCGGCGATGAGGCACAGTTCAACGATGTCACCATCATCACCGTTGACAACCGGATGGTGATCCTCTCGCTGTTCACCACCGGCCAGGACCACGCCTGCCTGCCAGATGCCGGCACCGACGCCCCGCAGTGCTCGATGGCCGCCCAGGCCTCGGCCATCGCCCGCCTGCTTGCCCAAGGCTGAGCACACAAGATCACAGCCACACACAGACAGACGAGGGGCCGGACGGGATCTCTCCCGTCCGGCCCCTTGCCGTGTGGCTGTGGCTACCGGCTCACTTACCGTCGCCCTTGAAGAGCGACTTGATCAGGTCGCGGTTCAGCTGGCTGATCGATGCCAGCGGAATGCCCTTGGGGCAGACCTGGGCGCACTCGCCGATGTTGGTGCACGCACCGAAGCCCTCGGAGTCATGCTGGGCAACCATCGACTTCACACGGCTGTACCGCTCCGGCTGACCCTGCGGAAGCATGGCCAGGTGGGTGATCTTCGCCGAGGTGAACAGCATCGCCGAGCCGTTCGGGCACGCCGCCACGCAGGCGCCGCAACCGATACAGGTGGCGTTGTCGAAGGCGATGTCTGCCTCGCGCTTCGGCGCCGGGGTCGCGTGTGCGTCCGGAGCTGAACCGGTGTTCGCCGAGATGAAGCCTCCCGACTGGATGATCCGATCGAAGGCCGAGCGGTCGACGACGAGGTCCTTGATGACCGGGAATGCGCCGGCCTTCCAGGGCTCGATGTCGATCACGGCACCATCCGCGAAGGAGCGCATGTGCAGCTGGCAGGTGGTCGTGTGCTGGCCACCGTGCGCGACACCGTTGATGACGACGCCACACGTGCCGCAGATGCCCTCACGGCAGTCGTGGTCGAACGCGACCGGCTCGACACCATCCATCGTGAGTTTCTCGTTGAGCAGGTCGAGCATCTCCAAGAAGGACATGTCCTCACTGACCCCCTCGAGGGGGTAGCTGACCAATTGGCCCTGTGCGTCAGGGCCGGCCTGACGCCAGATGCGAAGCGTAACCTTCACTTGTAGCTCCTCTGCTTCAGCTCGATGGCCTTGTAGACCAGCGGTTCCTTGTGGAGGACCGGCTTGTCCTCGCCGTACTCCCAAGCCGCGACATAGAGGAACTCGTCGTCGTGACGTAGCGCCTCCCCCTCCTCCGTCTGGCTCTCGCCGCGGAAGTGACCACCACAGGACTCGCGGCGGTGCAGGGCATCGATGCACATGAGCTCACCGAGCTCGAGGAAGTCGGCCAGTCGGTTGGCACGCTCGAGGGTCTGGTTGAAGTCCTCGTTGACGCCGGTGACCTTGACGTTGGTCCAGAACTCGTTCTTGAGTTCGCGGATCTTCGCGATCGCAGTCTTCAGTCCGGGCTCGCGACGGTCCATGCCGCAGTACTCCCACATGATGTTGCCGAGCTCCTTGTGGATGGAGTCGACCGTGCGGGTGCCGTTGATCGAGAGCAGCGTGTTGATGCGCTCGGTCGCGGACTGGACTGCCTCCACGACGGCCGGGTGGTCGGCCCCGACCTTCTCGAAGGGCGCGCCAGCCAGGTAGTCGTTGATCGTGTTCGGCAGGACGAAGTACCCGTCAGCGAGGCCCTGCATCAGCGCCGAGGCACCGAGGCGGTTGGCGCCGTGGTCGGAGAAGTTCGCCTCACCGGTCACATACAGGCCGGTGATGGAGCTCTGCAGGTCGTAGTCCACCCAGAGGCCACCCATGGTGTAGTGGACGGCCGGGTAGATGCGCATCGGGGTCTCGTACGGATCCTCTGCGGTGATCTGCTTGTACATGTCGAAGAGGTTGCCGTACTTGGCCTCCACGGCCTTCTTGCCGAGGCGGTTGATCGCATCGGAGAAGTCGAGGTAGACGCCACGACGCACCTGGCGCTCGACACCGGTCTCGGGATCACGCTCGGTGACCGCCGGGCCGACGCCACGGCCTTCATCGCACATGTTCTTCGCCTGGCGGGACGCGATGTCACGCGGCACCAGGTTGCCGAAGGAGGGGTAGATCCGCTCCAGGTAGTAGTCGCGATCACCCTCGGCGATCTGACGCGGGTCCTTGCCGCAGTCCTCGGCACGCTTGGGCACCCAAATGCGACCGTCGTTGCGCAGCGACTCGGACATGAGCGTCAGCTTCGACTGGGTCTCACCGTGCACGGGAATGCAGGTCGGGTGGATCTGCGTGTAGCAGGGGTTGCCGAAGAAGGCACCCTTGCGGTGTGCACGCCAGGTGGCGGTCACATTGCAGCCCATGGCGTTGGTCGACAGGAAGAAGACGTTGCCGTAGCCACCGGTGGCGAGCACGACCGCATCGGCCGTGTGGGCCTCGATCTTGCCGGTGACCATGTTGCGGGTCACGATGCCGCGCGCGACGCCGTCGACCAGGATGAGCTCGATCATCTCGTGCCGGGTGTGCATCTTCACCGTGCCGGCGGCCACCTGGCGCTCGAGCGCCTGGTAGGCGCCGATCAGCAGCTGCTGACCGGTCTGGCCACGGGCGTAGAAGGTGCGCTGCACCTGCACGCCACCGAAGGAGCGCGTGTCCAGCAGGCCGCCATACTCGCGGGCAAAGGGGACGCCCTGGGCAACACACTGGTCGATGATGTTCGCACTGACCTCGGCCAGACGGTAGACATTCGTCTCACGGGCGCGGTAGTCGCCGCCCTTGACGGTGTCGTAGAACAGCCGGTAGGTCGAGTCACCATCGTTGCGGTAGTTCTTCGCAGCGTTGATGCCACCTTGCGCTGCGATCGAGTGCGCACGACGCGGGCTGTCCTGATAGCAGAAGCTGAGGACGTTGTAGCCCGCCTCGCCGAGCGTCGCAGCAGCAGCGCCACCGGCCAGGCCGGTGCCGACGATGATCACCGACAGCTTGCGACGGTTGGCCGGGTTGACCAGCTTGGCGGAGAACTTGCGCTGGCTCCACATCTTCTCGACGGGCTGGTCCATCGGCGCCTTGGTGTCGGCGATGTCGTTACCGACGACGTAGTAGTTCGCGTCGTCCAGACCGAGCTGAGGGGCGGCACCGCCGTTGATGGAGGGGGCAGCATCCGGCGACATCGTCTCCGAGGCGGCCTCGACGAGGGACTGTGCCTCGGTACGGGGGGTCTCGCTCATTATCCAATCACTCCCAGCAGAATCAGCGTCGGCGGGAAGAGGAAGCCGACGAACAGAAGAACCGCGATCAGCGCCGACAGCCCCTTCAGCACCGAACGGGCCTTCACACTGGTGTTGGCACCCAAGGTGAAGAAGGCGCTCGCGAAACCGTGGTAGACGTGCATGCAGACGGCGGCCATGAAGATGACGTAGGCCAGCCACACCCACCATTCCTGGTAGGCCAGCATGACGCGGGTGAACGGCTCGGTGTTGGTGTCGGAGTAGCCGACCTTCAGCACCTGGGCCGTGTACTGCAGCAGGTGCAGGATGAGGCCGAGCAGCAGGATCGGGCCGGATATCATCATGGTGCGCGCCGCGTAGGAGCTCTCCATGTGCTTGGTGTTCGCGTACCGCGCTCTCCCGACACTGCGAGACTTGCGGCCGCTCAGCTCGAACGCCGACCACATGTGGAGGACGAGGCACACCAGCAGGAAGAAGCGGAAGAGCCAGAGGAACAGGTACGGCGGCAGGATCGGGTACAACAAGTGGCGCAGGTAGTGCGCGTACTCGTTGAATTCCTTGCCGTCGTCGGGAAGCAGCAACTTGGAGTTGCCGAACATGTGCATGAGCAGGAAGCCGATCAGACACAGCCCCGTGATGGCCATGATGGCCTTCTTCGCGACAGTGGATCGGACCGCTCTTTGATGAGTAGTGAGAGTAGTCGCCACGAGTAACACCCTAGACGGGTTCGCGCGGCGTTGTGCACCCGGTCCCCCCGTGGCGCGGGTTTAGTGGGAAATAGCACCGCCAACACGTTATGACTGGCCCGTTCGCCCCGCTTGGCCGCTATTTTCGGCATGAAGTTGAAGCGAAATAAAACCGTTGCAAAAGACGCTGATCGCCCCTGCCCGGTTCATTCCCCCGACAGAAGATCGGGCCGACGAAGACGGGTCAACTCGAGGGCCTGGTCGCGGCGCCAAGCGGCGATGCGGGCATGGTGTCCGCTCAACAGGACCTCGGGGACGTCCAGCCCCCGCCACGACGGCGGCTTGGTGTACATGGGGTACTCCAGCAGCCCGTCCTGGCCCTCGGAGTGGGACTCCTCGGTCAGCGACTCCGGGTTGCCGATGACACCGGGGATGAGCCGGACCGTGGCCTCAATGAAGGCCAGTGCGGCGACCTCTCCCCCATTCAGGACGTAGTCGCCCAAGCTCAGCTCGCGCACTGGCATCCGGGTGCCCGCGTGGCCGATCACCCGGTGGTCGATGCCCTCATAGCGTCCGCAGGCGAAGACCAGGTGGCGCAGTTCACTGAGCTCGTAGGCAATCTGTTGCGTGAAGGGGACGCCGGAGGGGCTCGGGACCACCAGCGTTGGCGGCGCGAGGGACGCGTCGTCGGGGGACGCGTCCAGCATCTCGTCGAGCGCCTCACCCCATGGTTCGGGCCTCATCACCATGCCGGCACCCCCGCCGTAGGGGGTGTCGTCGGTGGTGTTGTGCCGGTCGTGCGTCCAACGCCGCAGGTCATGGACGCCCACCTCCAGCAGACCGGAGGCGATCGCCTTGCCCACCAGGGACAGCTGCAGCGGCGCGAAGTAGTCAGGGAAGATCGAGATGACGTCGATGCGCATCCGGGGGCCCATCAGGCCTCGACCTCGGCGGCGCCGCCAACCGGCGCATCAGGGCCGGCGACCTCGGCCTCGTCGTCCATCAGGCCGCGCACATCGGCCAAAGTGCAGGTTCCTGCCTTCAGATCGAGGTCCGGCACCAGTGCCGCGACGAACGGAATCAGACGTTCCCCGTCCGTGGTGCGCACCACGAGCGTGTCCTGCACCGGCAGGTGGATCACCTCGGTCACCTCACCGACGCGGGTGCCGTCGGCAGCCAGCACGTCCAGGCCGATGAGCTGACGGNNCCTCGTCGGAGGGGACGTCGACCACAAGGACCACACCGCGGAGTTGCTCCACGGCCGTACGGTCGTTGGCCTCGACGAAACGGGCGAGCAGTCGTCCGGAGTGCCAGCGGGTGGACGCGATGGTGAGCGTGCCTCGGGCATCGCCCTCGGCGCGGAGCACGGCCCCGTCAGCAAAACGACGCTCCGGCTCATCGGTGCGGACGTCGATCGCGACATCCCCCCGCAGCCCGTGGGCCTTGCCCACCGCCCCGACGACGACTTCTTCCAGGCTCATGCCCGCCAGCCTCTCATGTGTGTGGATGGGTGCACCCGCGCCGCATCGTGCAGGTGTGGACACGACGGCGCCCCGCACCGATGCTGGTGCGGGGCGCGTCGGATCTGTGTCAGCGGCGGAATCCGCGGCCACCGGTGCTGCGGCGGTCGACGTCGACGAAGTCGACGCGAACCGACTCGCGACCGGCCAGCGCGGCCACCACGGTGCGCAGCGCCGAAGCGGTGCGACCCTGACGACCGATGACCTTGCCGATGTCCTCGGGATTCACGCGAACCTCGAGCAGGCGTCCGCGGCGGAGGTCCTTGTCCTTGACGACGACATCGTCGGGAGTGCCGACGATGCCGCGGACGAGGTGCTCCAGTGCGTCGGCGAGCATCAGGCGTCGGCCTGGGTCTCGTCGGCCTTCTCAGCCTCGGCAGCCTCGACCACCTCGGCATCGCCCTCGGCCGGAGCCTCGGCGGAGACCTCGGGCTCGGCGGCCTGGTCGTCGACCTTCGCCTCGGACTCGTCAGCCTTGGCAGCCTCATCAGCCTTGGCAGCCTCGTCGGCCTTGGAAGCCTTCTTGGTGATGGCGTCAGCCTTGGGTGCGTCGTCAGCCTCGGCCAGCGCGGCATTGAAGCGCGCGATCTTGTCGGCCTTCTCGGGCTGCGGGTCGATGCCCGACGGCGAGGTGTCGCCGGTGAACTTCTGCCAGTCACCGGAACGCTTGAAGATGGCGACGACGGCCTCGGTCGGCTGGGCGCCCACGCCCAGCCAGTACTGCGCACGCTCGGAGTTCACCTGGATGACCGAGGGTTCATTCTTGGGGTGATAGATGCCGATCTCCTCGATCGCACGGCCGTCGCGCTTGGTGCGCGAGTCCATGACGACGATGCGGTAGTGCGGCGAGCGGATCTTGCCGAGACGCTTCAGACGAATCTTGGTTGCCACGTGTGTGGTTCTCCTGTTTGGAATGGTCCAGGAACGGCCCTGGTACCAGGCGGGTGGCTCCCGGGAACCATGTGGGGCATGGGACACGAGCGCCGGATGGACCTTGCCGCCGGGTTTAGAGGGCGCCGACGACACAGATGCACCGACCATTGTGCCAGAGAACGGCGGTGGCGCACCAACCGAACCAGCGGCACTAGGTTATGGCCCATGCGACGTGGCAACCGTGGGCTCCTGGGGCTGCTCGGTCCTGCCTTCGTGGCGTCGGTCGCCTACGTCGACCCCGGTAATGTCGCCGCGAACCTGACCGCGGGCTCGCGCTACGGATACCTCTTGGTCTGGGTACTCGTGGTCTCGAGCGCCATGGCCGTCCTCGTCCAGTACCTCTCCGCCAAGCTGGGCGTGGTCACCGGGCGCTCGCTGTCGTCGCTGGTCGGTGAGCACCTCGAGAACAAGCGCGGTCGCGTCGCCCGGGTCGGATATGCGATGCAGGCCTTGGTGATGGCGGTGGCAACCGACGTCGCCGAGGTGATCGGAGGTGCCCTGGGCCTGCATCTTTTGTTCGGCATCCCGCTGTGGCTGGGCGGGCTGATCGTGGGCGTCGTCACGCTCGTGCTGCTCGACGCACTCCGCACGGGCGGCGAACGCGTCTTCGAGATGGTGATCAGCGCCTTCCTCGCACTGGTCGCCATCGGCTTCATGGCCGGCATGATCTGGTCCCCGCCCGACCCGGCGCAGGCCTTGGACGGTCTGCTCCCCCGCTTCCACGGTACCGACTCGATCGCACTGGCCGCCGCCATGCTGGGCGCCACCGTCATGCCGCACGCGATCTACCTGCACTCGACCCTGGCCGCCGACCGGCACCGTCCCTCCGGCGGACGTGAGCATGGGATCGGACGTCTGCTGGCGGCGCAGCGCGTCGACGTGTTCGCGGCCCTGCTGGTGGCGGGCACGGTCAACATCTCGATGGTGCTGTTCGCGGCCTCCACCCTGCAGGGCTTCGACGCCACCGACTCGATCGAATCGGCCTACGCCGCGATCAAGTCACGGGTGGGGCTGGCCCCGGCGACGATCTTCGGAGCCGGACTGCTCGTCTCGGGCATCGGGTCCGCGTTGGTGGGCACGCACGCCGGGGCTCGCATCATGCGCGACCTGTGGCCATGGTCGATGTCGCACCACGTCCGTCGCGGGATCACGATCGTCCCCGCCGTGGTGCTGCTCGCCCTGGGCATCCACCCCTCGCAACTGCTGGTCGGCAGCCAGTTGCTGCTCAGCTTCGGCATCGCCTTCGCAGTCGTCCCACTGGTGCACCTGACCAGCTCGAAGCGGACGATGGGCCGCTACGCCAACTCGTGGTGGCTGAGGCTCGCCGCCTGGTCGGTGGTCGCGGTGATCGTCGGGCTGAACCTGGTGCTGGTCTGGCTCGCCGTCAGCTGAGCTGGCCCCTCAGCTGGTGGGCGCCGGTACGACAATCCGTCCGCGCAGCACCACCAGCAGCGGGTGGCGGGTGATACCGAGGTGGACTCGTGGGTCGTCGGAGAAGACGACCAGGTCANNGCATCACGCCCCCGGCGTCGGTCCCGGCGAAGATCGGGACGCCCGCCTCTCGCGCCGACCGCAGCGTGTCGAGTCGCCGGGCGTAGAGCTCGCGCATGTGCGCTGCGTAGCGCGGGAACTTCTCCTGCGCGCTGGCGGCGATCTCGGGGAAGTTCTCCAGGTTCACCATCGTCGGCACCAGCGAGACCTGCCGCTCGGCCATCTGGGCGATGACCTCGTCGCTCAGGCCGGTGCCGTGCTCGATGCCGTCGATGCCGGCCGCGACGAGCTCTGCGGCGGCTTCCTCACCGAAGCAGTGTGCCGTGACCCGGGCCCCCTCCTCGTGCGCGGCGGCGATGGCCTCGGCCGCCACATCGGCCGGCCACAGCGGCGCCAGGTCACCTTCGGTGCGGTCGATCCAGTCGCCGACCAGCTTCACCCATCCGTCTCCGGCCCGGGCCTGCTTGCGGACGGTGGCGACGAGGTCATCGGGCTCCACCTCGTCGGCGTAGTTGCGCAGGTAGCGCTTGGGACGGGCGATGTGGCGCCCGGCGCGGATGATCCTGGGCAGGTCGTCCCGGTCGTCGATCCAGCGTGTGTCGGCGGGGGAACCGGCGTCGCGGACCAGGAGCGTTCCCGCGTCCCGGTCGTCGAGGGCCTGCCGTTCGGCGACGTCGTCGGCCACGGCACCGTTCTGGTCCAGCCCGACGTGGCAATGGGCATCCACCAGGCCCGGCAAGATCCAGACCTTCTGCGCCACGGTCACCGCAGCGTCCACGGGCTCGAAGTCGATGATGCCGTGATGCACCCACAGGTCGCGGTACTCGCCGTCGGGGAGCACGACCCCGGCCAGGTGCAGCGCCACCTCGGGACCATCTGGCACGACCCGCTCCCCCACGTGCGTGTGGGTGAGCCCGTCATGGGTATGGGTGTGGACGAAGTGCTGCGCCAGCTCGTCGTGGGAGTGGGTCATGGCCCCATCCTGCCCAAGCCCGAGCCGGTTTGGAACAGGAGAGGGGACCTGCCACAGGATGTGTCAGCCCAGCGGCCCCTTGCCCTGCTGGTTGAACATGCGNNCATCGCCTGCTGCAACTCGGCCTCGGACTGCGGGGCATTGCCCGTGCCGAAGGCCGCGCCGGGGTCGACAGCCTGGGCCTCGTCCCGGCCACCGGCCAGGGCCGCGGCGCGCTTGGCCGGGTTGCCGGAGACCTTCTGCTGGTTCTTCTTGCCCTTCTTCGCTTGGGGGGCCTTCGCCTTGCGTCCACCGCCCATGACGGGCGGGCCGCCCATCCCGGGCATGCCGCCACCCATCATCCCGGCCATCTGCTTCATCATCTTGCGGGCCTCGACAAAGCGGTTGACCAGCTGGTTCACGTCCTGAACGGTCACACCGGCGCCCTTGGCGATACGCGCCCGGCGGGATCCGTTGAGGATGGAGACGTCGTCGCGCTCGGCCGGCGTCATCGAGTAGATGATCGCCTCGATGCGGTCGACCTCCTTCTCGTCGATGTTGGCGAGCTGGTCCTTCATCTGGCCCATGCCCGGCAGCATCCCGAAGATCTTGCTCATCGGGCCCATCTTGCGCATCTGCTGCATCTGCAGCAGGAAGTCGCCCAGGCCGAACTCGCCCTTGCCCCCCATCAGTTTCTCTGCGGCGACGCGCGACTGCTCGGCGTCGAAGTGCTTCTCTGCCTGCTCGATCAGGGTGAGCATGTCACCCATGTCGAGAATGCGGCTGGCCATCCGGTCGGGGTGGAAGACGTCGAAGTCGCCCAGGCCCTCGCCGTTGGAGGCGAACATGATCGGCTTGCCGATCACCCGCGCGATCGACAGGGCGGCACCGCCGCGGGCGTCGCCGTCGAGCTTGGTGAGCACGACACCGTCGAAACCGACGCCGTCCTCGAAGGCCAGCGCGGTGTTCACCGCGTCCTGGCCGATCATCGCGTCGACGACGAAGAGCGTCTCGTCGGGGGTGACGGCGGCCTTGATGTCGGCGGCCTGCTGCATCAGCTCTGCGTCGATGCCCAGACGGCCGGCGGTGTCGACGATGACGACGTCGTAGAGCTTGCGCTGGGCCTCGAGGATCGAGGTGCGGGCAACCTGGATCGGGTCGCCGATTCCGTTGCCGGGCTCGGGGGCGAAGACGTGCACGCCGGCGCGCTGTCCCACGATCTGCAGCTGGTTGACGGCATTGGGGCGTTGGAGGTCGGCGGCGACCAGCAGCGGCGAGTGTCCCTCGGACTTGAGCCAGCGGGCCAGCTTGCCGGCCAGTGTCGTCTTGCCGGCGCCCTGGAGGCCGGCCAGCATGATGACGGTCGGCGGGTTCTTGGCGAAGCGGATGGTGCGGGTCTCGCCACCGAGGATGTTGACCAGTTCCTCGTTGACGATCTTGATGATCTGCTGGGTCGGGTTGAGGGCCTGGCTGACCTCCTCGGAGCGGCACCGCTCCTTGAGGTTCGCGACGAACTCCTTGACGACCGCGAGGTTGACGTCAGCCTCGAGCAGTGCGATCCGGATCTCCCGGGCGGTCGCGTCGATGTCGGCCTCGGACAGTCGCCCCTTGCCACGCAGACCCTTGAAGGTCGCCTGGAGCCGGTCCTGCAGGGTGTCGAACACGCTTGGGTCCTCACGTCGTCGGGCGCCGGAAATGGCACGTCGGATGGCGCCCTGGGGGCGCAACGCACCAAGGATACCGAAGGGTCACCGAAGCCCCTGTCGCCCACGTCGTCGGGGCGCCTAGTGTGAGGCCATGGAGAGCAACCACCCCCTCGTCATCGCCGTCGACTCCAGCACCACCGCCACCAAGGCGATCGTGGTCGACCCCACCGGACACGTCCTCAGTGAAGGACGCTGCGAACTGGGCATGAGCACGCCGGGGCTCGATAAGTACGAGCAGGACCCGCGCGAGTGGTGGAGCAGCACGAACACGGCCGTCGGGCGGGCTGTGGAACAGCTCGGCGCAAACGAGCGCGCTCGCATCGTGGCCCTGTGCTCCACCATCCAGCGCCAGTCCTTCGCCCTCGTCGACGCGGACGGGGAGCCAGTGCGTCCCGGCCTCTTGTGGCTGGACGGCCGGGCTGCCGAGCAGGCCCGGCGCATCGGCACCCACGATCTGCACCGCCTCACCGGGTTCCAGCCCGACGTGACCCCATCGGTCTACAAGATCGCCTGGTTGAACGAGCATGAGCCCGAGAACGTCTCCCGCGCCGCGCGAGTCACCGGCGTACATGGCTACCTCGCCCACGCCATGACCGGCCGCTGGGTCGACTCCGCAGCCGCTGCTGACTCACTGGGCCTGTTCGACATGGCCCGATTGGACTTCGACGACTCGGTTCTCGCCATGGTCGGCCTGCGCCGTGACCAGCTGCCGCAACTGGTCGACCCCGGATCGTCGATGGGCACCATCCGACGAGACGTCACCCGCGCCTGGGGCCTCGAGCAGGACGTCGAGTTGATCGCTTCTTGCGGCGACGGTCAGGCCGCCGGCCTCGGGTGCGGTGCCATCGGACCCGACGAGGCCTACCTCAACATGGGCACCGCGCTGGTCGCTGGTGTCCACTGCGCCACGTACGAGGTCGGCGACGTGTACCGCACCGACGCGGCCGGGATCCCGGGGCACTACGTCCTGGAGATCGTGCAGAACTCAGGCTCATACCTCGCGGGATGGTTCCGCACCGAGCTGGGCGACCCTGCTCTGAAGGGCGCCCCCGACCCAGCGCTCGAAGAGGCGGCCGCAGGCGTACCCGCTGGCGTTGGCGGCCCCATGGTGCTCCCCTATTGGAATGCCGTGCAGTCGCCCTACTGGAATCCCGTCGCGAAGGGCGCGATCGTCGGGCTCGGTGGGGCCCACGGACGCCCTGAGATCTATCGCTCCATCCTTGAGGGACTGTCCATCGAGATGGCCCGCAACCTGCGGGGGCTCCAGAACGACACCGGCACCCCGCTCACCAGCGTCCGGGTGATGGGTGGCGGACAACGCAGCCCGCTGTGGCGCCAGGTGATGACCGACTGCGTGGGACTTCCGTTGACCGCCTGTGAGACCGAGGAGGTCTCGGCCATGGGCGCGGCCGTGCTGGCAATGGCCTCCACCGGCGTCGTTGGTGACATTCCCGCCACCGCCCGCGCGATGGCCAAGCTCGGTGACACGAGCGAGCCCGACGCGGCGCGCGTCGAGCTCTACCGCGAGCTGGCAGAGGTGCAGGGGCTGCTCTACCCAGCCCTGGAGCATGCCTTCGAGGCGCACTCGCAGTTCTTGCTCCGCCACCAGCGCTGAACCGTCACCAACGCTGAACCGGTGAGGTCAGCGGACCCGGTGCCGCCCGAGCAGCATGCCGGCGGCGACGCAGGCGATCGCAGCCAGGAGCATGGCCGAGCCGATCACATTCGCCTCGGCGGGGATCCCGCGCAGGTAGGCGGTGTAGACGAAGGTCGGGAAGGTGCTGACCTCGCCGGAGACGAAGGTGGTGATGATCACGTCGTCGAAGCTGAGCGCGAAGCTGAGCAGCGCCGCGGCCGCGACACCGGGGAGGATCGACGGCAGCGTCACTCGCCAGAAGGTGTCCAGCGGCCCGGCGTAGAGGTCGGCGGCGGCCTCCTCCAGCCGGGGGTCCAGGGATTGCAGCCGGGCCCGGACCGTTACCACGACGAAGGACAAGCAGAACATCGTGTGGGAGAAGACGATCGTCCAGAAACCGAGGTGCAGGCCCAGGCGGTAGAAGCCCTGGACGAAGATCGTCAGCAGCGAGGCTCCCAGCACCACCTCGGGCGTGGCCATCGGCAACAGCACCAACAGGTCCACCAGACCCCGCCCCCGGAACCTGCCCCTAGCCAGCACCAGTGCCATCGAGGTTCCCAGCACCACCGCCAGCACCGTCGACGTGATGCCGACGGCCAGCGAGGTCTGCAAGGAAGAACACACACCCGGCGCCCCACAGGGGTTGCGCCAGTGGTCGAGCGTCGGGTTCCCGCTCCAGGCGATGTTCGACTTCGTGTAGCTGTTGAAGGAGAAGACGAAGGTGTAGAGCACCGGCAGGAAGAGGTAGACCAGCACCAGGCCGGCGACGATCTGGACAGCGTGCTCACCCAGCCACCTGCGCACGGTCAGGGCGCTCCTCACATCAGGTCCTCGGTGCCGTAGCGCCGGACATATGCCAGCACCATCACCAGGATGAAGACCATCAGCACCACCGACAGCGCGGCGGCCATCGGGTAGCCACCGAGCACCCGGAAGAACTGCGCGTCGATGGCATTGCCGACCATCGAGGTCCCCCGGTCCGATCCCAGCAGGTCGGCGTTGACGTAGTCCCCGGCCGCCGGGATGAAGGTCAGCAGGATGCCGGCGATGACGCCGGGCATCGCCAGCGGAACGGTGACCATCCGGAAGGTCTGCCACGGCGTCGCATACAGGTCGCTGCCGGCCGCGACCAGCGCCGGGTCCACCCGCTCCAAGGACGCGTACAGGGGCAGCAGCATGAAGGGCAGGAAGTTGTAGGTCAGGCCCATCACGACGGCGAAGCCGGTATCGGTGAGGTGCCCGCCCGGCAACAGGTGCAGCTGGGACAGCATCCGGGCCAGGGGGGCGTCGTCTGCCAGGATCTGGCGCCACGCGACTGTTCGGAGCACGAATGAGGTGAAGAAGGGGGCAACCACCAGCACCATCAGCAACCCGCGCCAGCGTCCGGCCTTGAACACCATCGTGTAGGCCACCGGGAAGGCCAGCAACAGGCACAGGATCGTCGCGGCGGCCGCGAAGCCGAAGGATCGCGCGACCTGCGCGGGGTAGGCCTGCACCGCGTCCAGGTAGTTGTGCCAGGCGAGGTCGCGGTAGTAGTAACCGGGGTGACCCGGGTAGTCGGACTGCAGGCTCACGCTGAACAACTGCACCAGGGGGGCGACGAAGAAGACCACCAGCCAGGCGACACCCGGCACCAGCAGCCACCACGACACCCGAGAACTCGGACGCGCGCTCATCGCAATGACGCCGCCTCCGCGGCCGCCGTCTGCTCGATCTGGGCGATGTTCTCCTCGGTGCCCGCCAGCGGGTCCTCGGTTCCCGGCAGCGTGAAGGTGTGGCGCAGGTCCCAGGCCAGGGTCACCACATCGCCGGGGCGGGCGCCCGCGTCGACGTCCCGGTTCTGCTCGTGGACGACCCAGCGTCCGGCTCCGGGCACGTCCAGCAGGTACTGGGTGGCCACACCGAGGAAGGAGACGTCGGCGACGACAGCGCGTCCGAGCAGGTTGGTGATCGACTTGCCCTTCACCCGGGCGCCTTCGGCCACCACGCGCACCTTCTCCGGACGGACGCCGACCAGCGCGGTGCGCGCGCTGGGATCGGCGGATCGGGAGCGCAGCGCACGGACGCGCTGACCGGCGAGCTCCAGCTCGACCAGCTCCCCCTCATGGCCGACCACCGTGGCCTGGGCCAGATTCGACTGGCCCAGGAAGTTGGCGACGAAGGCGGTCCGAGGCAGCTCGTAGAGCTCGGCCGGTGCGCCCATCTGCTCGATCCCACCGTGGTTCATCACCGCGACGGTGTCGGCCATGCTGAGCGCCTCCTCCTGGTCGTGGGTGACGTGGACGAAGGTGATGCCGGTCTCGGCCTGGATCCGCTTGAGCTCCACCTGCATCTGGCGACGCAGCTTGAGGTCCAGGGCGCCCAAGGGTTCGTCCAGGAGCAGCAGTTCTGGGCGGTTCACCAGAGCCCGCGCCAGGGCGACGCGCTGCTGCTGGCCACCTGAGAGCTGCCCGGGACGGCGGCTCTCCAATCCGGCCAGGTCGACCATGGCCAGCGCGTCGGCAACCTGTGCACCGACCACCTTGGGGTCGACGCCACGGCGGCGCGGCCCGAAGGCCACGTTCTCGCCCACGTTCAGGTGCGGAAACAGCGCGTAGCTCTGGAAGACGGTGTTGACCGGCCGTTCGTGGGGGCGCAGCTCGGTGATGTCCTGGCTGCCCAGGACGATCTGGCCGGCGTCGGGACGCTCCAGCCCGGCGACCATCCGCAGGGTGGTCGTCTTTCCGCAGCCCGAGGGGCCGACGAGCGCGAAGAAGGAACCGCGCGGCACGTCGAGGCTCAGGTCGTCGACGACGCGATCGCGTCCGAAGCTCTTCCCCAGTCCGACCAGGGCAAGATCACCTGCTGTCGCCTCGCGGCGGTCGGCCCGGTCGGCCTTGCCTTGTCGGAACCTCATTGGCCCACCACCTTCGTCCATGCCTCGGAGTAGGTCGCCTCTTCTGCGGCGTCCAGCGCGCGGAAGACGCTGGTGTACTTCGCGAGGTAGTCCTCGCTCGGGAAGATCAGGGGGTCGTCCACCAGGTCGGGATCGACCTCGGCCATCGCCTCGTTCGCGCCGGCGACGGGGCAGATGTAGTTGACCCACGCCGCCACCTGGGCGGCCACCTCCGGCTGGTAGTACCAGTCGAGCAGGCGTTCGGCGTTCCGGCGTCGCGTCGAGGTGATCGGGATCACGGCATTGTCGCTCCACAACATGCCGCCCGCCTCGGGCATCACGAAGGTCCAGTGGGGGTTGCCGGTCTCGGCGCGCAGGGTGGCGATGTCGCCGCTCCAGACCAGGCCCGCCAGGGCATTGCCGCTCTGCAGGTCCTGCACATAGGAGTTCCCTCGAATGCGTCGGATCTGCCCGCCGCTGAGCTGCCTGTCGATGACTTCGAGCGCATTGCCGAACTGGTCGCTGGTGAACTGCTGGGCCGGGTCGACGCCCTGGGAGCGCAGCACCATGCCGATCGTGTCGCGCCACTCACTGAGCCCGACCACGCGCCCCTTGAGGTCGGCACGCCACAAGTCGTCCACGTTCTTGATCGGCTTGACCCGCGAGGCGTCGTAACCAATGCCCGTGAGCCCAGACTGCCAGGGCAGCGAGTACAGACGGCCCGGGTCGAAGGGGGCGTCCTTGAGCTGCGGCAGCAGGTTGGCGGCGTGCGGCATCTGGATCAGTTCCAGCGGCTGCACCAGCCCTTGGCCGATGACCCTGTTCACCATCCAGTCGGACAACACGATGATGTCCCGGCCGATGTCCTGCCGGGCCCGCAACTGCGGGGACACCTTGTTGACGTACAGGTCGTTGTCGTCGATCTCCTCGGTGTAGGAGACGGCGATGCCGGTCTTCTCGATGAAGGCGTCGAGGCTCGGGAAACGTCCGGTCTCATCATCGGTGTCGATGTAGGCCGTCCAGTTCGCGAAGGCGACGCGACGGTCGCTCGCGGAACGGTCGGCGGGCAGAGAGGGCGCGACCCGCCCAGTGACGGGCGGGGTGGGCGGTGCGCAGGCGGCAAGAAGCGCCGCTCCGGCTGCGGATCCCAGAAGGGTACGGCGAGACGGTCCCCGTCTCGGCGGGTTCCGGCGTACCCCGGGAGGGCGGTCAGCGGTGGAGCCAGCGTTCAATAAAGGACCTCCTGTGGGGCCCGGGTGCGCACCGGGCTCGAACCGGACGGCGTGGGCCATCCGTCAGACAACCGGACGAACCCTACACGCTCGTCCCGGTGCGCACGATCGCCGGGCCCTCGAACCGGAGGAACTCTCAGGCACCCGCGGTCTCGGGCTCCGGGTGCTGCGCCCAGTAGCCGTCCCCCTCGAACAGCGAGTCGATGACCTCGCCCAGCAGGCCCAGCTCCTGCAGGGTGTCGAGGATGGTGTACCGCGAACGAATCGTCTGCGCCTGGTAGTAGGTGAGCTTCAGCTTCTCCTGGTCGATGTTGATCATGCCCGGGTGGTAGGGACCACCAACGGCCTTGAGCATGTCGGCCGCCTCCTGCGCGGTGACCAGCTGCGGCTTGACGCGCTCCAGGATCGCCGGCCAGTGCTGCTGGACGAGCTCTATCCGCGCCCGAATGTCCTCGGGCTGGACGTACTTGGCCCGCGACTGGCCCAAGGCCGCCTCCCGAATGGCCTCGATCGGCTGCAGGGCGGCGACCCGCTCGTCGTTCTGCTCGGGGTTGGGCCACTTGGCGACCGCGGCGTCGACGTCCAGCCCGGCGATGTCGAGCTCGAGCACCTTCTCGTACAGCGCGCAGACGGCCACGGTGCCCAGACCAACCTTGTTGCCGTGGCTCAACGGGGGTTCCCAGTCCAGCCCGTGGCCCTCCATCTCCCACTGGTGGCTGAAGTTGTGCCCGGCTCCCGAGGCGGGACGCGAGGACTGGTGCGCCTGCATTGCCAGACCGCTCATCAACAGTCCCTCGGCCAGGCCACTGATCGCGTCCGGATTGCCAGCGGCGGAACCCTCGGGGTCGGACAGGGCGTCGCGCAGGGTGTCCTGCACGAGGCTCCAGACATAGGGATCGACGGCCTCGACGCCCAGTTCGTCCGAGAGCAGCCAGTCGGCTCCGCCGGGGATCTTCTCGATCAGGTCGCCGTAGCCGGTGGCGGTGAGGCGCTTGGGCGCGGCACCCATCACGTCCAGGTCGGCCACCAGGGCGGTGGGGGCCGGACAGTTCCGGGTGATCTTGAATCCGTCTCGCGTGATGGAGGCGCCGAAGGCGGCGTACCCGTCCATCGAGGCGGCGGTGCAGACATTCATGTAGGGGCGGCCGAGTTCGCCGCTGGCCAGCTTGGCGATGTCGTTCAACGTCCCCGAGGCGATGGAGCAGACGATGGCATCGACTCCCTCGAGGTGGTTGCGCAGCACCTCGACGTTCTCATAGCCGGCGTACAGCGTGGGGGTGCCGGGGAAGATGTAGGGCTCGACCATCTCGACGCCCGCTGCTTGCAGGGAGGCGACGACGCGATCGCCCGCGGCGGCGAAGGTGTTCTCGTCTGCGACGACGATGGCCCTGGCATCCCCGAAGCACTGGGTGAAGACATCACCCGCCCGGTCGACCACGCCCCGTCCGGCGACGATCTGCTTGGTGTCGGTGGCCGTCTCGAGGGCCTTGGTGATCAGTTCGGACGTCATGGGGCGCTCCTTCGCACGGGGATGTGCCCACTCTAGGAAGGCATGGGATGCCACCGCAGCCCATGTGACCAATTGTGCATTGATGCCTGTGCCAGCACGGGAGGATGCGTTTGACCGACTGGTAGGAAAGTGCGGCGTAACCATTGCTTTTGTTCCCGGCCGGCTGCAAGGCTTGCCCCACCCCAGGAGCCGACCGGATCCCACTGCGCCGCACCGTTGCGTCGCCCGGTCGTCCAGAAGGAACTGCCATGCCCTCAATGAAACTGGCCGCCCAGGCCTGCCTCGGCCTGGTGACCGCGGCGGGGCTGATCGCCGCAGCGTGCCCCGCGCCGGCGCACAGCGCACCGTCCACGTTGGTCACCCGCACCGTGAGCGACGGTCGCACCACCTTCGTCCAGGTCGACAACCCCAATGGCGGGCCGACGCTGAGCTACTCCCCCACCAGCGGCATCACCATCATGGCGGTGCCGACAGCTGACGGGACCCTGGCCTTCAAGGACATGAACCACAACAAGAAGCTGGACGCGTGGGAGGACTGGCGCAAGACCACCAACCAGCGCGCGGCGTCGCTGGCGAAGGAACTCACGAAGGAGCAGATCGCCGGCCTCATGTTGTTCAGCTCCCACGAGCGCAACGCGGCGGCCGGGCTCAGCGATGCCCAGCGCAAGTACCTCAAGGACGACCAACTGCGCAATGTGCTCAACGCCGGCGCCAATGATGTCACCGCCAACGTGACCTGGGTCAACGAGATGCAGGCCTTCGCCGAGGCCCAGGCTGCCAGCGGTCTGCCCTATGTGCCGGTCAACTTCTCCTCCGACCCGCGTTCGACGGCCGCGCAGGACTCGGCCTACAACGCGACCGGGGACGACATCTCCCGCTGGCCCGCCAACCTGGGACTGTCGGCGACCTTCAAGACCAAGACCATGCTCGATTTCGCAAAGACCTCTTCAGCGGAGTACCGCGCGATGGGCATCACCACCGCGCTCGGCCCGCAGATCGACCTGGCCACCGAGCCGCGCTGGCTGCGCGTCGACGGCACCTTCGGTGAGAACGCGGCCCACACGGCCGCGATGGCCAAGGCCTATGTCGACGGTTCCCAGAACACCTACGACGTCTACGGCAGGTCAGTCGGCTGGGGTGCGGACTCGATCAACGCCATGATCAAGCACTTCCCCGGCGACGGTGCCGGTGAGGGCGGCCGTGAGGCGCACATGAATGCCGGCAAGTACGCTGTCTACCCGGGCGACAACTTCGACGAGCACCTGGAGCCCTTCACTGCTGCCAGCAACTCGATGTCGATGATGAGCTCCTACTCCATCGCGATCGCGAAGGACGGTTCACCGTTGACCGGCAACCGCGTCGGTTCGGCCTACGACAAGACCAAGATCGACATCGCCCGCGATGCCGGTTACGACGGCGTCATCTGCACCGACTGGGGTGTCACCACCGGCTACACCGACCCCAACTCCGTCTACGGCATGGCCTGGGGCATGGAGAAGGCGAGCGTCAACGAGCGCCACTACGCCGTGCTGAAGGCCGGGCTGGACATGTACGGCGGCAACAACAACAAGGTGCCCGTCCTGGCGGCCTACGACCTGTGGCAGGCCGACTACGAGGCCGGGAGGAATGACATCTCGGCAGACGCTCGCTTCCGCCAGTCCGGTGAGCGCATCCTGCGGATGCTGTTCGCGCCCGGCCTGTTCGAGAACCCCTACCTCGATCTGGCCAAGTCCAAGTCGATCGTCGCCAGCTCGGACAAGGTGGCGCGCGGCTACCAGGCACAGCTCGACTCCGTCGTGATGCTCAAGAACTCCAGGAGGACCATCAAGAAGACCCCGCTGGCCTCGTACAAGAACAAGACCGTCTACATCCCGAGCTCCATCTCGCACGGCTTCCCGAGCGTCTTCTCGCAGTCGACCACCGACACCGTCGGCCCGACCCTGGACGTCGCCGTCGCCAAGCAGTACTTCAAGAAGGTGCTCACGGACACGCCCATCACCGACGCCAAGGGCAATGTGGTCGGCTACACCCAGCCCGACCTGACCAAGGTCGACATGGTGCTGGTGGGAATGCGCAGCCCCGACAGCGGCAACAACTTCACCGGCGCCGGACGCAATGCCGACGGCACCTTCTACCCGCTGTCGCTGCAGTGGAAGCCCTACACCGCCAATGGCACGAATGTCCGCAAGGTCTCGATCGCCGGTGACCTGCTCGCGGACGGGACGGTGGAGAACCGCTCCTACTTCGGCAAGACCTCCAAGATCGGCAACGAGTACGACCTGACCGCCACGTTGAACGCGGTCAAGGCCGTCGAGAAGGTCGAGAAGAAGACCGGACGCAACATCCCGGTGATCGTCGCGGTGAAGGCGAAGACGAGCTTCATCCCGGCCGAGTTCGAGAAGAAGGTGGACGCGATCGTCGAGGGCTACTCGGTCAGCGACCGTGCCCTGATCGACATCATGCTCGGCCAGAAGAACCCCTCGGGTCGCCTGCCGATTGCCAACGCCAAGAACATGGACGCGGTGGAGAAGCAGCTGGAGGACGTCGGTGAGGACATGACCCCCTACACCGATTCGGCCGGCAATGTGTACCACTTCGGCTTCGGCCTGAACTGGAAGGGCGTCATCGGCAAGAAGTGATTGCNNTCCCCATCGGGGGCGGGCACTGTTGGTTGTGCGTCGTGTCTGGTGGAGCTGGATCTGGTGGAGGGGGCCGGCGGCTTCCCACACCAAGGGTCGGGTCAGTTGCCCATCAGGCCGTTGACGAACTGCTCGGGGTCGAAGGGGGCCAGGTCGTCCACGCCCTCGCCCAGACCGATCAGCTTCACCGGGACGCCGAGCTCGCGCTGCACCTGCACGACGATGCCGCCCTTGGCCGAGCCGTCGAGCTTGGTGAGCACGATGCCGGTGACCTTGACAACCTCGGCGAAGATCCGCGCCTGCACCAGGCCGTTCTGGCCGGTGGTGGCGTCCAGCACCAGCAGCACCTCCCCCACGGGGGCGAGCTTCTCTATGACACGCTTGACCTTGCCCAGCTCGTCCATCAGGCCGGTCTTGGTGTGCAGCCGCCCGGCGGTGTCGATCAGCACGACGTCCACCTGCTCTGCGATGCCGCGCTCCACGGACTGGAAGGCGACCGAAGCAGGGTCGGCCCCCTCGACACCACGGACTGTCTCGACGCCGACGCGCTCACCCCAGGTGCTGAGCTGTTCGGCAGCAGCAGCACGGAAGGTGTCCGCGGCACCGAGCAGGACGCTCTTGTGCTCGGCCACCAGCACGCGTGCCAGCTTGCCCACGGTCGTGGTCTTCCCGGTGCCGTTGACCCCGACGACCATGACGACGGCGGGCTTGCCGTCGGCGCCGGTCAGGTTGAGCGAACGATCCATGGACGGGTCAACGAGCTTGACCAGCTCGCGACGCAGCACATCAGCTGCCCGCGCCGGTTCGGTGATCCCGTCGATCGCCAGCTCACGGCGCAGGTTCGTGATCAGTTCCGTGGTGGGGGCTACGCCGAGGTCGGACGAGATGAGGGTCGCCTCGAAGTCGTCCCACGTCTCCTCGTCCAGCCGGTCCCGCGACAGCAGGTCAGCCAGGCCACGGGCCAGCGCATTGTTCGAGCCGGACAGACGGCGGCGCAGCCGGGTGAGGCGTGAACCGGCCGCCTCGGGCACCTCCAGCCCGACCTCCGGCTCGGCCGGCACCTCGACCGAAGGCTCCGAGGGCAGTTGCTCCACGGGCGGCTGGCGGTCCACCCCCCGGCGGTTGCTGACGGTGATGATCACCGACGCCGCAACGATGCAGGCGACGACGGCCGCGAGGATGATCCAGATCAGTAGGTCGTATTGCACGTCCACAGCCTAACGGCGGCCGACACACAGGCCGGCCCCCGCCCGATGGGGCGAGGGCCGTGGGCAAGAACTACGTCACGGAGCGGGCGCTCAGGCCTTCTGCGACTCGTTGCGGCGGGAGGGGGCCTGCTCGTAGACGTTGAGGAAGGCGGCCGGTGGCTCGGCGTCACCGTTGAGGTGGCGGGCAGCGGTGGCCAGGTGGTCGGCGACCTGCGGAACCTTCGAGCGGTACATGCCCTTCATCCCGATCAGCACGACACCAGAGATCACAACGGCGAGCGCGATGATCAGGAACATGGACAGGTAGACGGAGGTCACGTCGGGTCACTTTCTTTGCCTGCTGGGCAGGCGGACTGGTGGTGTGGTCCAATCATTCCCCGCCCGCATGACGGCACTCAAATCGACACGGCCCGTCTTGGCGTTTCCACAGCCTCGTCTAAGGCTCAGGACACCTGTTCGTCACGCAACCGTTGGCTGATCACCGTTGAGACGCCGTCACCGCGCATCGTGACGCCGTACAGGGCATCCGCGATCTCCATCGTCCGCTTCTGGTGGGTGATCACCAGAAGCTGAGAACTCTCCCGAAGCTGCTCGTAGATCCCCAGCAGTCGGCCGAGGTTGGCGTCATCGAGGGCCGCCTCCACCTCGTCCAGGATGTAGAAGGGGCTCGGACGGGCGATGAACAGGCTCACGAGGAAGGCGACGGCCACCAGCGAGCGTTCACCGCCCGACAGCAGCGACAGCCGTTTGACCTTCTTGCCCGCCGGACGCGCCTCGACGTCGACGCCGGTGGTGAGCCAGCTGCCGGGCTCGGTCAGCACCAGCCGCCCCTCACCGCCGGGAAACAGGCGCGGGAAGACATCGTTGAAGGTGCGCTCCACGTCGGCGTAGGCGGCGGCAAAGACCTCCTCGACCCGGCGGTCGACCTCCTCGACGATCTCGAGCAGGTCCTTGCGGGTGCGACGCAGGTCGTCCAACTGCTCGGCGAGGAAGGCGTGCCGCTCCTGCATGGCGTCGAACTCCTCGAGCGCCAGCGGGTTGACCCGCCCCAGCACCTGCAGGTTGCGCTCCGCGGCGCGCAGCCGCTTGGACTGTTCCTCGCGAACGAAGGGGACGGGCTCAGGAACATCGTCGTCCTCGGTGAGTGCGCTCCCGTCGCGGCGGGTCAGGACGGGGACGAACTGGTCGGGCCCGTACTCCTCGACCAACGCCTCGGCCTCGATGCCCAGCTCGCTCATCGCGCGCTCGCCGAGTTGCTCGATGCGCATCGTCTGCTGGATGCGCGCCATCTCGTCGCGGTGGGCACCCTCGACGACCTGGTCGAGGCTGCGGCCGGCCTCG
>DGKN01000111.1:6487-6662 GCA_002387005.1 Propionibacteriaceae bacterium UBA4569 | reverse complement strand
GGTCCGCGGAGCCCGGCAGCCCGTCCGGGTTCGGGCAGCAGCAGCACCCACACCGTGGGCCCCAGCCTCTCCGCCCGGGCCAGCGCGAGGCGCACCGGAGACCCTGTCAAGGGGTCGAGGCCCAGCAAGGCGTCCGGGTCGGCGACGTGGTGGGCGACCGGCCCGCGCAGCCTTG
>DGKN01000111.1:5680-6342 GCA_002387005.1 Propionibacteriaceae bacterium UBA4569 | reverse complement strand
GGCAAGACGACCCTGCTGCAGGTGCTGGCCGCGCAGATGCACCCCACCCGGGGCGTGGCCGAGTTGCTGGGCGAGGTGCTGGGGACGGTCGACGTCTTCGAGCTGCGCCCCCGCATCGGCGTGACCTCGGCGGCTATCGCCGACCGCATCCCCAAGGGGGAGCGGGTGGACGACGTGGTGATGAGCGCCTCCTACGGCGTGATGGGCCGCTGGCGCGAGCACTATGACGCCGTGGACGAGGGCCGCGCGACCGAGCTGATGGACCAGCTCCAGGTGGCCCCGCTGGCCGATCGCACCTTCGGTACCTTGTCGGAGGGGGAGCGCAAGCGCGTCCAGATCGCCCGTGCCCTGATGACCGACCCCGAGCTGCTCCTGCTCGACGAGCCCGCAGCCGGGCTGGACGTCGCGGGCCGCGAGGCACTGGTCCAGACCCTCGGCGAGATCTGCTCCGATCCCTACGCGCCGGCCACCGTGCTGGTGACCCACCACGTCGAGGAGATCCCGCGTGGCATCACGCACGCGCTGCTGCTCAAGGGTGGCCACATCGTGGCTGCCGGACCCATCGAACAGGTGCTCACCAACGAGGTGATGAGCGATACCTTCGACATGCCGTTGGAGATCACCTCCAGCGAGGGACGCTACGCCGTCCGCGCCGCCTTCAC
>DGKN01000111.1:0-5506 GCA_002387005.1 Propionibacteriaceae bacterium UBA4569 | reverse complement strand
CGGCACCCCGGTGGCCAGCGACTTCTTCGTCCCGCACATCTGGATCACGATCCGGTCGGCGCGGTTGAAACCGAGCAGACCGGCCACGGTCCAGGTCAGCCAGAGCATCAGGGCCAACAGCACCAGGCAGACCAGCACCAGCCATGCCACCTGCCCCGCCGAGACCATCGTCCACATGTGGTCGCGCATGCCGTGGCTGAAGGCGGCGTAGACCACCAGCACGATCGATCCCTNNCAGCCGCTTGTGTCGGGTCACGAAACCCGCCGTCCAGCGCCGGGTCAGCTGGCCGAGCGCGAACGGCACCAACAACTGGACGACGATGTCGAGGATCGAGCTGGGCTGGATCACCAGTCCGCCCGAGGTGGCCATCAGGGCCAGCGCCAGCAGCGGCGTCACCACCACGCCGATCAGGTTCGAGAAGGACGCGGAGACGATCGCCCCGGCCACATTGCCCTTGGCGATGGAGGTGAAGTTGATGCTCGACTGCACCGTGGACGGCACCAGGCACAGCCACAGCAGGCCCTGGTACAGCTGCTGGCTGATGATGGTCGGTGCCAGGACGCGCATGCCCAGCCCCAGCACGGGGAAGAGCAGGTAGGTGAAGGACAGGATCACCGCGTGCAACCGCCAGTGCTTGAGGCCGGCGAGGGCTTCCTGCGGCGAGAGTCGGACGCCGTAGAGGTAGAACAGGATCGCGATCAGAATCTTGGTGGCCCAGTCGAGCACGGGGACCACACCCCCGCGCGCCGGCATCACGGTGGCGAGCACCGCGGCTCCCACGATGCACACAACGAACCAGTCGATCCTCAACTTGCGCGTCTTCACCCCGACACCCTAGGCCGTCACAGGCACCTTCCCAGAGCGACCCAAGCTCGTTCTCCGTGCCTGTGGAGGGGTCTCTCCGGCCAGCCCCACTCATCAACGTCAGACGCGTGGCCTACGGTTGGTCGACGTGGCAGAACTGGTGGAGATCGACGACCCCGCCGACGAGCGGGTCCGCGACTACGTGGCGCTGCGGGAGACCACGCTGCGGCACTCGCTGGAGGCCGCCGAGGGGATCTTCATCGCCGAGGGTCCGCTGGTGATCCGCCGTGCGATCGAGGCGGGCTATCGTCCGCGTTCCCTGCTGCTTGCTCCGCGTTATTTGGACGAACTGGGCGACCTCCTGGACGGCCTGGACGTGCCCGTTTACGTCGTCAGCACCCGGTTGGCCGAACGGATCACCGGCTTCCATGTGCACCGGGGAGCGCTGGCGTCCGTGGAGCGCCACACCCGGCACCGCGTCGAGGAAGTCCTGGCCGGCAATCGCCTGGTGGTGGCAGAAGACCTCGTCGACCACACCAACGTCGGCGCGATCCTGCGCTCGGCTGCCGGCCTGGGCTGGGACGGGGTGCTGCTGGCACCCGGATCGGCCGACCCCCTGTATCGCCGTTCGGTGAAGACATCCATGGGGGCGGTCTTCTCGCTGCCCTGGGCACGGCTGGACGAACGCGGCCTCGCACCACTGAAGGAAGCCGGTTTCACGCTGGTCGCGATGGCTCTGCGCGAGGACGCGGTCACCCTCGACGAGTACGCGGCCGGCGTTGGTCCCGACGACCGGATCGCCCTGCTGATGGGCACCGAGGGCGCAGGGCTGTCGGACGAGTGGCTGGCCGCGGCCGACGTGGTGGTGACCATTCCGATGGGGCACGGCATCGATTCGCTCAATGTGGCGGCCGCCACGGCCGTCGCCTGCTACGCCCTGCGCCCCTGACCTGACCCTTCAGCTCGTCCCGGACGTCTTGACATTGCTAGGTACTTGACAATAACCAGTACCGGGCCAAGAATGGTTCCATGACCTACGACCCGCAGATGCTCAAGGGGATTCTCGCGCCCCTGCTCCTGCTGCTTCTCGACACGCGTGAGGACTACGGCTACTCCGTCGTCACGCGCTTGCAGGGGGCGGGGTTCACGGAACTNNAAGGCGGGGTTCCTCACCTCGTCCCTGCGCCCCTCCGCAAGCGGTCCGGCGCGCAAGTACTACTCGACGACGCCCGCCGGGCGCGCCGAGCACCAGCGTCTGCTGGCGGCATGGGCCGACCTCGCTGGCGCTGTGGACACCGTGATCAAGGAGAACCGATGAACGTCTCGCGCGAACTGCTTGTTGTCCGCTACGACAGTTGGTTGGACCTCTACGGGGTCCCCGGCAAGGACCGCAAGGCCCTGCGCAATGAACTCAAGGCCAACCTGATGGAGGCGGAGGCGGCCCAGGGCTGGCCTGCTGCCCGCGCCGGCGTCGGATCGGTGCAGGACCTGGCCCGCGAGCACGCCGAGGCCGTCCGGGACCCGCACCGCCCGGCGTGGGGTGTCGGCGTGACGGTGGCAGCCCTGGTCTTCGGCGCCGTCATGTGGAGCATGGTGTGGACGATGTTCGCCTTCGCCGACGGGGTCTTCGCTGGCGGCATCGAGGCCGGACGAACGATCGAGGCACCCGTGACGCTGCTCCCGGGCTCCCGATTCAGCGCAGGACGAGATGCCGACGGCGCCATCTGGACCTCCGCCTACTTCTCGCCCTGGTTGGTCCTCGGGCTTCCGTTCATCGGCTTCCTGTTGGGCAGCAGGGTGTGGCGGCTGCTGGGCTCACGCTGAGCACCCTCGGCGAAGCTCAGCGACGGCGGGTCGAGCGGCGACGGCGGCTCGGCCCGTCGTCGTCGCCATTGGCCCAGGCGTCATAGCTGAAGCGTCCGGCCGAGGCGATGGACAGGGCCATCAGGCCCGCCGCGAGACCGGCACACAACTCCCAGCCTCCCGTGCCGACGAACAAGCCATGGTGGCGATGGATGAACCAGATCGCTCCGGCCATCTCCACGCTGAGCAGCACGCACACCACCCAGGTGTAGGCGCCCAGCACCAGGCAGGCTCCCCCCAGCACCTCGAGGCCACCGACGAGCGGGGCCGCGATGGACGGGAAGGGGATGTGCCACTTCGTGAACTGGCTGATCGTCGACTGGATGGTCGGATCGGTGAACTTGCTCCAGCCATGCGCGATGAAAACCACGCCCAGCACGACGCGCACGAGCAGCAGGATGAGCGCGCGAGCTGGGTTCTGCGCGTAGGGGGTCTGGGTGGCGTGAATCGCCACGCCTCAGCCCTCGTTGGGGGTGCCGAAGGCGGACGAGTTCTCCCGTCCCACCTTGGGCGTGATCGGCCAGTCTGCCGGGTAGAGGTGGGCCAGCTGCTCGTGCTGCTCGTCCAACTTGCGACGCGCCCGCCCGCTCAGGCGGTCACCGAAGACGATCCCGCTGAGGTGGTCGGTCTCGTGCTGTAGGCAGCGGGCCAACAGTCCGGTGCCGGTGAGCTGGATGTCGTTGCCGAAGGCGTCCTGGCCGGCGCAGGTGGCGTGGTCGGGGCGGGCCAGTGACTGGTAGCCGCCGGGCCAGCTGAGGCAGCCCTCGTCCGCAGCCTCCAGGTTGCGGTCCTTGCCCGAGGGCAGCGTCACCTCGGGGTTGCAGAAGACGCCGAGGTGCACTCGCCCGTCGTCGTCCGGGCACTCGAAGACGAAGACCGCCAGGTCGACGCCCNNCGCCCACCTGGGTCGCGGCCAGGCCGACTCCCTCGGCGGAGCGCATGGTGGCGAACATGTCGCGCACCAATTCGTGCAGGTCTTCATCGAAGGCCTCCACCGGACGGGTCCGGGTATGCAGCACGGGCTCCCCCCAGCGGGTGATCCGGCGGACGGTCCCGCCCTGGGTGAGGTCCAACGTGTCGCTCATCGTGCTCCTTCGGCTGCCCTGAAATACCTGTGCGAATCTACCAGCCGACCCCGCCCTGCCCGCCGAGCCGCGCGCGGCAGGGGAGCCCTAGCATGGCGCCATGGCCTTCCCCCTCAACTCGCCAGCGGGCGCAGCGACGCCATGACCGAGTACGAGCTGCCACCGGCCTGGACGGCGGCGATCGACGGCTTCGCCGAGTGGTTGCGCACCGAGCGCGGCAACTCGGTGCACACGGTGCGCGCCTACCGCACCGACATCGCCTTGTTGGCCGGCCACTGCAGTGAGCAGGGCATCGAGGTCCCCGGCGACGTGGCGTTGCGGCACCTGCGCGGCTGGTTGGCTGCCATGCAGTCGGACGGAGCCAGCGCCGCCACACTGCAGCGTCGCAGCGGCGCCACCCGCGTCTTCTTCGGCTGGGCACTGGACGAGGGCGTCGTGGGCGCCGACCCGGCACGCACGCTGAAGTCCCCGAAGGTCGGACGAAGACTCCCCGTGAACCTGTCCCGTGCCGACCTGGACGAGGTCTTCGCCGCCGCCACCGCCCGGGCCGGTGAGACCGACGGCCCCGCCGGAATCCGCGATGTCGCCCTGATCGAGGTGTTGTACGCGTCCGGCATCCGGGTCAGCGAGTTGTGCGGGCTCGACCTGGCAGACGTCGACCGCGAGCACCGAGTGCTGCGGGTGCTCGGCAAGGGCAACAAGGAAAGGACCGTACCGGTGGGCGGCCCCGCGTTGGCCGCCCTGGATGCCTGGCTGGCCGTCCGGGGCCAGTGGGTGCGCGAGACGACCAAAGCGGTCTTTCTCGGCGCTCGTGGTTCGCGGATCGACCCCAGGGTCGTCCGACGTGTCATCCACGATGCCCTGCTTGCCGTCCCGCAGGCCCCTGACATCGGGCCGCACGGTCTGCGGCACGCGATGGCAACCCACCTGCTGGAGGGCGGGGCCGACCTGCGCAGCGTCCAGGAGATCCTTGGACACGCGTCCCTGGCGACGACCCAGGTCTACACGCACGTCACGGACGAGCGACTGCGCGCCGCCTTCAAACAAGCCCACCCCAGGGCCTGAAGCTGCCAGACCCACGACTCAGCCCACCACCGCCGCCGGGTTGGTGATGGCACCGTTCACCCAGGTCATCAGGTGCAGGTGGCACCCTGTGGAATAGCCCGTCGAACCGACGGCCCCGATCGCCTGGCGCTGGGTCACCGCCTGTCCCATCCCGACGTTCGTGGACGACAGATGGTTGTAGGAGGTGCGGATCGAGCGTCCGCCCACCGTGCCGTGGTCGACGATGACGCGCAGCCCGTAGGCGATGTTGTGCTCCACCAGCACCACCCGTCCGGCCGCCGCCGACCCGACGGGGGTCCCGCACGGCACGCCGAAGTCCATCCCGTCGTGCAACTTCCACACGTGCAGCACCGGGTGCAGCCGCATTCCGAAGGGCGAGGTCGTCGGACCGCTGACCGGACGCACCAGCCCGGACGAGGACGCGGGCATGGGCTGCGACCTCNNCGGCCGGGCGCGCGTCCGCGGGCAGCAGGCGAACCCCGTCCACCGACAGCCAGGCCATCGGGTCCAGGTACTCGTCGTGCCCACGGCGCAGGCCCCAGTGCAGGCACCCCGACGCGCACTCCTGCGACGCCGTGGTCCACCCGATCCGATCCCCCCGCGACACCCGCTGGCCCGCACGCACCGTCCCATGCACTGGCTGGTACGTGGTCCGCCACGAGTCCCCACCGGTGGAGTGGTCGATGCT
>DGKN01000171.1 GCA_002387005.1 Propionibacteriaceae bacterium UBA4569 | reverse complement strand
CGCGTCGACCATCGTCTTGTCGCCCTCGGCGGCGTGGCCGCGGGAGACCACACCGTCCAGCCCGGCCTGCAGCATCTCCGCCCAGGCGCGGGCGTCCAGTTCCTCGTCCGGGACATTGGTGGCCATCCGGAGCAGCAGCGTGCCGTAGAGCGGACCGGAGGCGCCGCCAACCGTGCTGACCAGGGTCATGCCGGCCTGCTTGAGGTAGACCTTCGCGTCGGTGCTGTCGGCCGGATCGAGCGCCGCGACGGCCTTCATGCCCCGGTCGAGGTTGGACCCGTGGTCGGCATCACCGATCTGCCGGTCCAGGTCGGTGAGCATGGCGGCGTTCTCGGTGACCACGGCGGCAAAATCGGCGAACCAGCGGGCAAGGGCATCGATCTGCATGTCAGCAACCCCACCGCAGACCGGGGGTGTTGGCTGGCGCATCCCACAGCGTGAGCAGGTCGTCGTCCGCCTTCAGCAAGGTGAGCGAGCAGCCGGCCATCTCGAGGCTGGTGATGTAGTTGCCGACGAGGCAGCGGGCCACCTCCACGCCCCTGGCGCGCAACAGGTCGGCCACCTCGGCGTACATGATGTACAGCTCCAGCAGCGGGGTGCCGCCCATGCCATTCAGCATCACGATCACGGGCGCGTCAGTGAAGTCGAGGTCGGCCAGGATGGGCTGGACGAGCATCGCGGCCACCTCCTTCGCGGAGGCGATCGGTCGTCGCTCGCGCCCTGGCTCACCGTGGATGCCGATGCCGACCTCCATCTCGTCGTCGGCCAGGTCGACCGTGGGACGTCCGGCGGCGGGCACAGTGCAGGAGGTCAGGGCCATGCCCATCGAGCGTCCCTGCGCGATGACGGTGCGCGCCAGCCCGGCGCAGGTTGCGAGGTCGCGGCCCTCCTCGGCGGCGGCGCCGACGATCTTCTCCAGCAGCACGGTGAGGCCGACCCCGCGTCGACCGGCGGTGTAGAGGGAATCGGTGACGGCAACGTCATCGTCCACGACCACCGACTCGACCTCGATGCCCGCCTCGGCAGCCAGCTCGGCGGCCATCTCGAAGTTCATCACGTCGCCGGTGTAGTTCTTCACGATGTGCAGCACGCCTGCGCCACCGTCGACGGCGGTGGTGGCCGCGAGCATCTGGTCCGGGGTGGGGGAGGTGAACACCTGGCCGGCGCAGGCGGCGTCCAGCATGCCGACCCCGACGAAGCCGGAGTGCATCGGTTCGTGGCCAGAACCGCCACCCGAGACCAGACCGACCTTGCCCTGCCGGGGGGCGTCGGCGCGCAGCACGACGCGGTTCTGCGCATCGACCCGAATGTGGTCGGGGTGGGCGAGACCGAAGCCCCTCAGGGAGTCATTGACGATGTCGTCGACGGCATTGATCAGCTTCTTCATGGCACTCATCCAAGCACCGGCCCCCGACCCTTTTGAAGGGGGTGGACGTGATTCGCCGCCGTCAGGAGCGTGCGTCGCCCCATATCCGCCCCAGCTGCTGTTCGACACCCGGCGCCGCCACCAGCAAACCGCCGGTGCTCGGAAACAACTGGCGCGACCCATCCTGGGCCAGCACCACCGCGCCCGCCTCGTGGCTGATCAGCGACCCGGCGAGGTGGTCGATCGGGTTGAAGCGGTGAACGAGCGCACCTGCGGCCCAACCGAGGCCCACCGCGGCCATCGCGAGGGTCCCAGAACCCAGCACGCGGGTGGTGGCGTGCTCGTCCGACAGTCCACTGACGAAGGAGCCCATCCCCTCCCAGGGGCGGTGTGCGTCGAGTTCGGTCAGCACCGTTCGCCCGGCGAGCCCGTCGGCGCGACGGACCTCCACCGGACGTCCGTTGGTGGTGGCGCCCAGACCTTCGGCGGCGAGGTAGACCTGCCCCAACCAGGGCTGGCAGACCACCGCGACCAGTGGACGGTCGTCGACAGCCAGCGCCAGGCTCATCGAGGTCCACGGCAGGCGGTTGGCGAGGTTGGTGGTGCCGTCGACCGGGTCCAGGNNCGGGCGGCCTCGGGGCGGCCGCCCAACTCCTCGCCCACGACCAGGTGGTCGGGGAAGGACGCGGCGATCACCTCGCGCACGTGGCGTTCCACCGCCTCGTCCACCTCGGTGACCACGTCCGCGGCGTGCGCCTTGGTGCGGATGGTGCCCAGCGCGCTGGTGCGGGTGAAGCCATTGGTCCACTCGGCCAGGTCGCGGGCCACGGCGATCCAGCAGGCGGTCTCTTCGGTGATGCCAGCGCGTCCGGCCAGCTGTGTCGCATCGGTCCAGGCCACCGAGAGCGGGGAGATGTCGTGGCGCAGCAGTTCGCGCAGCAGCCTGGGACGGTTGGTCGTGATCGCGTCCACGCCGATCTGCACCAGCCATGCCATGGCTTCGGCGTCGTCGACGGTCCAGACGGCCAGGCTGCGGCACATCCCGTGCACCGTCTCGGCCAGTTCGGCAGTGGCGAGCACCCATTCGACGTTGATCGTGTCTGGCCGCAGCCGGTTGAGCAGGTCGGCGTCCAGGGTGCCGCCGGGATGGTTGTAGGCGACGACGGCGCCCTCGTCGGCCTCGCGGATCGCCAGCATCGCGTCCGTGGCACCGCACCACCGGACGTGGAGTTCGTGGGCATTGGACCGCACCGTCCGCAATGCCACCAGAGCATCTGCAGGGTCGACGGTGTCGACCAGCACGCCGACGCCCCGGCCGAGTTCGGCGTTGGCCATCGTGACCGTCTGGAGAGACTCGGCCAAGGTCGGGATCCGGCACCCGGGCAGCCCGAGCTCCTGGACCTCGTCGAGGGTCATCCGGGCCACTTCGGATGGGCGTCCCCACAGGCGCAACGTCGTCGCGTCGTGCAGGACGATGCTGTGGCCGTCGGCGGTGGTGCGGACGTCGAGCTCGATCCAGTCGACGTCCGCCTCCACCGCCCGACGGAAGGCCTCGAGGGTGTTCTCCCGGGCAGCCTCGGAATCACCACGGTGCGCTACGACGGAAATGCTCATGTCCGCACCCTAGGAGGCGCTGGTGACGCGGTGGTGAACTCAGCGCTGATGGTCGACGTCGCGGGTGATCAGTCGCTCCAGACGCAACCACGGGGCACGCTTGTGCCGGTCGAGGCGCAGGTGGATGCTCTCGCGGGTCATGATCGTGACCACGATCAGGGCGGTGGCAATGGTGACGCAGGTGACGCCGAACCAGATGGTCGCGGGCGGCCCGAAGCGGTCGCCCAACCAGCCGACCACCGGCGAGATGATCGGCGCCATGCCGGTGATGGCCAGACCCCACAGCGCCATCACGCGACCGCGCATCTGCGGGGCGGTGGCGGTCTGCAGCAACGAGTTGCCGGTGACCAGGGCGGTGATGGTGAAGAAGCCGACAGGTGCCTGCAGTGCCACGAAGACCAGGAAGTTGGGCGCCAGGGCGGCAGCGGCGTTGAAGACCGCGTAGCCGGCCATGCCCAGGATGACGTGCCGCAACCGGGGCTGCCCGCGGCGGGCCGACCACAGCGCGGCGGCCAGCGCCCCGATGCCCATGACGGAACCAATGGACCCGTACTCACCAGCTCCCCGACGGAACTGCTCGGTGGCCATCACGGCGTTCGAGATGTTGTAGTTGAAACCCAGCCCGCCGACGGCAAGCCCGACGCACAACAGCACCAACAGGTCGGGGCGTCGTCGGACGTGCTTGAGGCCGCCGACAAAACCGGCATTGCGCCCGCTTGCGGGCTTCGACGGGTGCAACAGGGAGGTGTCCATCAGTGCCAGTGCCGCGATCATCACGCCGATCGCGAGGACGTTGATGGCGATCACCCAACCGGTCCCTACCAGGGCGATCAGGGCCCCACCCAGGCCCGGGCCCAGGAGGCGTGCGGCATTGAAGCTGGCCGAGTTCAGGGAAATGGCATTGGGAAGTTGCTCGACCGGGACGATCTCGGCGACGAAGGCCTGTCGCGCCGGCCCATCGAAGGCGAAACCCAGGCCGTCGAGCAGGGAGAGCGCGAGCACGTGCCACAACTCGATGCGTCCACTGATCGTGAGCAGCGCGAGGGTGGTGAACGCGACCAGGCTGATGGCCCCGGTGGTCATCAGCACCTTGCGCTTGGGGAAACGGTCGGCGACCGTCCCCGCAAGGGGGGTCAGCAACAGGCCGGGCAGGAAGGTGCAGGCCGTCTGGTACCCGAGGTGTTGGGCGCTGCCGTTCGGCAGTTCCACGAGCACCAGCCAGGCAAGGGCGGTACGGGCCATCCAGCCGCCGACATTGGCGAGCGTGCCACCGATGAAGTAGGTGCGGTAGTTCGGGTTCGCCAGGCTGGCGAAGGTCGAACTGTTCGCCACCGCTGCCACTCCCTCGTTCGCATGATCCTGGATTCGCATGATCCTGGATTCGCATGATCCTGGTCGCCATGGTTCCGCCCGCATGGTCTGGGAACGGGCCGCCTGCCAACCTAACACCCTCGTCTGGGGCCTGGGGCCTGGGGCCTGGGGCCTGGGGCCTGGGCACGGCTCCCGGGGCTAGCATCGTGAGCCATGCGCCCCACCCTGTGCCGTCCTGACGAGGTCGCCACCCTGTTGCCCGCGGTGATCGCCGACGAGATGGTGCTCGCGCCCCTGGCGGACGATGCAGCGCGGGCCGTGGTCCTTCCCGATGTGGACGTCGAGGGCATCCATGGCGGCGTGATCGTCACCACCTCCGGCTCGTCCGGAAAGCCCAAGGCGGTCGTCCTGTCATCGGATTCCCTGCGGGCGGCTGCGGCCTCGGCCCGGGAACGCTTCGACGCCTTGGGTCTGGGCCGCATCACGTGGACGAATGCGCTGCCCGACCAGTACGTCGCGGGCCTGATGGTGCACGTCCGAGCCTTGCTGGAGGGGACGAAGGTGCGGGTGGCCGCCCCTCGGCTTGACGGTCTGGAGCCTGACCCGGCCACCGCCAATGCCATCTCGATCGTTCCCACGCAACTGTTCCGCGCGATGGAGGAGTCAGCAGTGCTGGAGCGGCTGGCGCGCTACGACGTCGTCCTGCTGGGCGGCGCGTCCGTCGATCCGGGACTGCTGGAACGGGCCCGTGGGCAGGGGCTGCGGCTGATCACCACCTATGGCATGTCGGAGACCTGCGGCGGCTGCGTCTGGGACGGCGAGCCGCTGCCCGGCGTCGACGTCGAACTGGACGACGACGGACGCATCCACCTCGGCGGCGAGATGGTCTTCAGCGGCTATCGCGGCCGCCCTGACCTCACCAAGCAGGTGTTGGTCGAAGGACGGGTTCGTACCCAGGATCGCGGCGCATGGCTGGCCGGAGCCGAGCCGCGACGGCTGCGCGTGCTCGGTCGGATGGACGACGTCGTGGTCAGCGGAGCAGTCAACGTCGACCTGGCCGCCGTCCAACGGGCCGTGGATGCACTCGAGGGTTCAGCTGTGTGCCCGGGGGTGGTCGTCGCCCTCCCGGACGCGGAGTGGGGCCAACGCGTCACGCTCGTCGTCACCGAGCACGCCCACGACCTCGACTGGTACCAGGAACGACTCCGAGCCGACCTGTCGGGGGCGGCGCTCCCGCGTCGTTTGGAACGCCTTGACGTGCTGCCGCTCACCACCTCTGGCAAGATCGACCGGCGGGCCATCGTGGCCGCCCTGACCGATCGACGCGCTGGGGAGAACTAGGAAGAGGTTTTCGTGGCGACAGTTTCCGAGTGGGTCGAGGGCGCCCGTCCGCGCACCCTGCCGGCAGCCGGGGCGCCCGTGCTGGCCGGATCAGCGACGGCCGCCTGGGCTGACAGCCTCAACCTCGGCATGGCGTTGCTCGCCTTCGTCGTCGCGCTCGCCCTGCAGGTGGGCGTCAACTACGCCAACGACTACTCCGACGGCATCCGCGGCACCGACGACGACCGCGTGGGCCCGATGCGGCTGGTCGGTTC
The DNA here is from genome assembly GCA_002387005.1 of Propionibacteriaceae bacterium UBA4569. Classification (GTDB taxonomy): domain Bacteria; phylum Actinomycetota; class Actinomycetes; order Propionibacteriales; family Propionibacteriaceae; genus Luteococcus; species Luteococcus sanguinis. Next base: position 2,026 of record DGKN01000171.1, on the reverse strand, counting down.
GGGGGCCGCCCGTCCTGCCCAGGTGNNAGCCTTCGTGTCCTTCGGCGTCGGTGCCCTTGCTGGTCTGGGGCTGGTCGTCTGGTCCCAGCACTGGTGGCTGCTGGTGGTCGGCGTGTGCTGCATCCTCGCTGCCTGGTTCTACACCGGTGGTGAGCACCCCTATGGCTACGCCGGGCTGGGTGAGGTCTTCGTCTTCATCTTCTTCGGCCTGGTCGCGACCTGTGGCACGCACTACGTGATGACCGATGGCGTTGACCTCGCCGTGCTTCTGGCAGCCGTGTCGATGGGATCGCTGGCCTGCGCGATCCTGGTCGCCAACAACCTGCGCGACATCGACGGCGACCGGCTGGTCGGCAAGCGGACCCTGGCCACCCGCCTCGGGCACGCCGGCACCCGCCGCTTCTACGTCCTGCTGTGTGCAGTGGCCGTCGCGTGCGTCGTCGGGTTGGCCGCGCTGACGACTTGGTCGGCGCTGTTCGGGCTTGCCTGCCTCGTCTTCGTCGTCCCCTGTGTGCGGGCCATCCTCGGCGGCGCGGACGGACGAGGGCTGATCCCGGTGCTGCGCGACACGGGCTTCGCCGAGCTCACCGTTGCCCTTGGCCTGCTGGTCGGCTGCCTGCTCGGCTGAGCACGCATCCACGCCCACCGCGCTGGCTACGCTGTCGGGGTGCAACTCCACTGCTGGCAGGTCCCGATGCGGACGCGTTTTCGCGGTATCACCACCCGTGAGGGGATGCTGGTGCGCGGCGCGGCCGGTTGGGCGGAGTGGAGCCCCTTCACCGAGTACGACGACGCCGAGGCCGCCAACTGGTGGGCAGCCGCCCGAGAGGCAGCCGAGACCGGCTTCCCGGCGCCCGTCCGAGACCGTGTTGCCGTCAACGTCACCGTCCCCGCCGTCGACTTCGCGCAGGCGCACGCCATCGTGTCCGCGAGCTCCTGCCGCACCGCGAAGGTCAAGGTCGCCGAGCGTGGCCAGCATCTGTCCGACGACCTGGACCGCATCGAGGCCGTGCGCGACGCGATCGGACCAAGGGGGCGAATCCGCGTCGATGCCAATGGTGGCTGGGACGTCGAGACTGCCGTCGACGCGCTGAAGCAACTGGGCAGATTCGGCCTTGAGTACGCCGAACAACCCTGCGCCAGCGTCGAGGAACTGGCCCAGTTGCGCCGTGAACTGGCGCGCCGCGGTATCGACGTCCCGATCGCTGCTGACGAGTCGATCCGCCGGGCCGCAGACCCCCAGCGCGTCGTGGAACTGGAGGCTGCGGACGTGGCCGTGCTCAAGGTTCAGCCGCTGGGTGGGGTGCGGCGCTGTCTGGAGCTGGCAGAGCAACTCGGGCTGCCCGTGGTGGTCAGCTCTGCACTCGAGACCAGCGTCGGGATCCGGATGGGCGTGGCGCTCGCCGCGGCGCTCCCCGAGCTGCCCTATGCCTGCGGATTGAACACCCTCGCGCTGTTCGCCGATGACGTGGCGGCCGTGCCGCTGGTCGCCACCGACGGGTCGCTGCTGGTGCGAGATGTGCTCGTGGACGGTGACGCGCTGGCGCGGTTGGCCGCCCCGTCTGATCGGGAACAGTGGTGGACGCAGCGCCTGGCCCGCGTGCAGGAGGTGTGCGCATGAGCTCGTGGCTCCTCGCGCAGGTCGTCGTCGAACAGTTGCTCGAGGCAGGTGTGCGAGATGTCGTCCTGTCGCCCGGCTCCCGCAGCGCCGCTTTGGCGATCGCACTGCGCCGCGCGGACGAACGGGGGGAGCTTCGCCTGCACGTCCGGATCGACGAGCGCAGTGCTGGTTTCATCGCGCTCGGCATCGCCANNTCCGGGACCGCGGTGGGCAACCTGATGCCGGCCGTGATGGAGGCCAACCATGCGGGCGTCCCGCTGGTGGTCCTCTCGGCAGACCGTCCCGTTTCCATGATCAACTCCGGCGCCAACCAGACCACCGACCAGGCTGGGCTCTTCGGCGCCCAGGTGCGCGCCGCCGCCCGGTTGGCCAGTAGCAATGGCGAACCAGACGGCTGGCGTTTCC
>DGKN01000169.1:6439-6674 GCA_002387005.1 Propionibacteriaceae bacterium UBA4569 | reverse complement strand
GAGCGCATCCATCTCGACCTCCAGGTCGTACCGCGCCTGCAGGTTGACCCAGAACTGAGGGTTCACACCGAAGTAGCGACCCAGGCGAAGGGCGGTATCGGCGGTGATCCGGCGCTTGCCGTGCACGATCTCGTTGATCCGACGGGGCGGCACCCCCACAGCCACGGCCAGCCTGTGTTGCGTGATACCGAAGCCGTCCAGGAAGTCCTCTTGGAGGATCTCGCCGGGGTGGATC
>DGKN01000169.1:0-6346 GCA_002387005.1 Propionibacteriaceae bacterium UBA4569 | reverse complement strand
GACACGATCGCCCTTCAACGCCTCCAGCCGGTTCCCTGGAGGCACGCGGAGCGAGTTCAGGTCGGTCGCAGCATCCAGCATGTGCAGCTTCCGGTTGGCCGCCTTATGGATCCGCGGATCCAGCTTCGGAGCCGCCTCGCGCAACCAGACGCGTTCAGTGTCGCGGTCGCCGAACGATCTGATCACCCATCGATGATGACATGCATAACGCCTCGCGTCAATAACGTCACATGTTAAGCCGAAACGTCACCGAGCTCAGGTACAGGGCAACGTCCGGCAGGCCTCAGCCCACTGCTCGTGATTCAGTGTGGCGTGTTCACGTCGGTCGAGCCGGCCAAGTACGANNTGCCGTTCAGGGATCTGCTCCACAGGCAGCGACCGCACCGCATCCTCCGCCCCTACCTCTGCGGCCTGCTCGTAGTACCAGGTCTTGAACTCGAGAACACCCAGCACGCGCTCGAGGTCCCGGATCTCCCGCTGCACGCTCTCCTTGCGGGCTCGAAAGAGTTCCAGCCGCGCCGACAGCGATGCGTCCCCCTCGGCGACCATGTCCATGAAGTTCTTGATCTGCTTGATGGAAAGCCCGGAGCGCTTCAGGCATTCGATGACACGACACGCCTCCACGTCCTGCTGGAAGAACTGCCGACGCCCGCCGGGCGTGCGTTCGACGGCCGGGAGCAGCCCCTCCGACTCGTAGTAGCGCAGGGTCGAGGTGGGTACTCCGAGCCGCTTGGCCACCTCTCCAATCGTGAGAACCACGCTCTCCGCCTCCAGACGTTGACTTCAAGTTGACTTCAACTTCTACAGTAGTCACTGTACGGCACCCCCTGTCCACAGGAGCCACCATGACGACCCAAACCCTCACGCTGACCACCGAGTGGGACAAGAGCTTCCCCCTCAGCGAGCAGGTCGAGCACGAGAAGGTGACCTTCCACAACCGCTTCGGCATCGAACTCGCTGCCGACCTCTACCGCCCGAAGGATGGCGCCGTCCCCTTCCCCGCGCTGGCCGTGTCCGGCCCATTCGGTGCGGTGAAGGAGCAGGCCTCCGGCTTCTACGCACAGACGATGGCCGAGCGCGGTTTCCTCACGGTCGCGTTCGACCCCTCCTACACCGGCGAAAGCGGCGGTACGCCGCGCCGCCTCGCCTCCCCCGACATCAACACTGATGACTTCTCCGCAGCCGTAGACTCCCTCTCGACCCGAGACGATGTCGACCCCGAGGCCATCGGCATCATCGGGATCTGCGGTTGGGGCGGCATTGCCCTGAATGCGGCCGCCCTCGATCCCCGGATCAAGGCCACGCTCGCGTCCACCTCTTACGTCATGACCCGCGTGGCAACCAAGGGCTACGACGATGCCGATGACTCCGCCGAGCAGCGGATGGCCGCCCGTCGGGCCCTCGCCGCGCAGCGGACGGCCGACTACGCCGCCGGCAGCTACGAGCGTGCCGGGGGCGTAGCGGAGGAGCTGCCCGCTGACGCACCGCAGTTCCTCGTGGACTACCACGCGTATTACAAGACAGTGCGTGGCTTCCACGAGCGTTCCGGAAACTCCACTGACGGCTGGAACATCACGTCGAACCTGTCGTGGATGAACACCGACCTACTGCGCTTCGCCGACGAGATCGAGAACGCCGTCATGGTGCTGCACGGCGAGAAGGCCCACTCCCGCTACATGGGTGAGGATGCCTTCGCGCTCCTGACGGGCGAGAACAAGGAGCTGGTGATCGTTCCGGGTGCGAGCCACGTCGACCTCTACGACGGAGGCGACGCGCATGCCATCCCCTTCGACACGATCGAGCAGTTCTTCACCACCCAACTCGGAGGACAGCATGCCTGACACCGCTCACCGCACCCCGGATCGCCGCTGGGAGACTGCGACCATCGAAGGACTCGACGCCCTTCTGGCAGCCCTCGACGCCGGCGAGACGATCCGCGGGGACTCGGCGCACCATCAGGCCATGCACGCCGCCAGCCAAGAAGCCCTGCGCCTGACTGCCGAACTGAACGGGACCTACCGCTCCCCCGAGGAGGTCTTGGAGCTGATGAGCGCCCTCACCGGACGACAGGTCCCCGCCTCGTTCCGGATGTTCCCGCCGTTCACCACGGACTTCGGCCGCAACATCCGCTTCGGGGAGCGGGTGTTCCTCAACAGCGGCTGCCGCTTCCAAGATCAGGGCGGGATCGACATCGGCGACGACGCGCTGATCGGGCACAACGCCGTCATCACGACCCTCAACCACGACCTCAACCCGGCGCGTCGCGCCGACATGCACCCAGCCCCAGTGCGCATCGGACGCGGTGCGTGGCTGGGTGCGAACGTGACCGTCCTGCCCGGAGTCACCATCGGAGACGGGGCTGTCGTCGGCGCTGGATCCGTCGTCACCAAGGATGTCGCCCCCAGTACCGTTGCGGTCGGAACTCCCGCACGCCCAGTGCGTGACATCGAACCGTGACTCTGACCCATGCCCGGCCCATCCGCCGCCTGGCCGGCGCGTGGGCCGCGACCGTCCTGCTCGTTGCTTCGGCGCTCGTCGCCTGCACCGCAGCACCGGAATCACCCCCATCCAGTGCGAACGGCTCAGCGATTTCCACGTCCGCAACCCCGGTGCCATCGGCATCGAGCACCCCCACCAACGCTCGGGAGAAGACCACCATGATCGTCTCTGTCAACGGACACGACCTCGAACTACAGCTCGCCGATAACTCCTCCGCGCACGCATTTGCCGACCTCGTCGGGAATAGCGGCCTCGAACTCGCGATGGAGGACTACGGCGGTTTCGAGAAAGTGGGGCCGCTCCCCCAGCGCCTGCCCACCAACGACGAGCAGATCACCACTCGACCGGGCGACGTCATCCTCTACCAGGGCGACAAGCTCGCCATCTACTACGACACCAACGCCTGGACGTTCACCAGGATCGGACGGATCATTGACGTGGACGCCGACCGGATGCGCAAGATGCTCGGCGAAGGAGACGTAACGGTCACAATCACGGCGAGTGAGTGATCCCGAACCGCGACGCAGAACTCCCGGGGACTCAGACGTTGAAACGAAACTCCACCACGTCGCCGTCCTGCATGACGTAGTCCTTGCCCTCGAGGCGCGCCTTGCCCGCCTCGCGCGCGGCCTTGACCGAGCCCAGTGAGATGAGGTCGTCGTAGCTGATCACCTCGGCCTTGATGAAACCCTTCTGGAAGTCCGTGTGGATCACGCCGGCTGCCTCGGGAGCCGTGGCGCCCTTGCGAATCGTCCAGGCGCGCACCTCCTTGGGGCCGGCGGTGAGGTAGCTCTGCAGGCCGAGGGTGTCGTAGCCGACTCGTGCCAGCATGTTCAGGCCCGGCTCCTCGACGCCCGCGTCGGCCAGGAACTCGGCCGCATCGTCCTCGTCCATCTCGATCAGTTCGCTCTCGAACTTTGCGTCCAGGAAGACGGCCTCGGCGGGGGCGACGATCTCACGCATCCGCGCCTTGAGGCCTTCGTCGGCCAGCTCGTCCTGGTCGCAGTTGAAGACGTAGATGAAGGGCTTCGCGGTGAGCAGCCACAGGTCGCGCAGGTGCTCGGTGTCCATGCCGGAGGCGAAGATCGTCTGCCCGGAGTTCAGCACCTCGACGGCCTGGGTCATCGCGTCAAACTTGGGCTTGGTCTCCTTCTTGAGCCGCGCCTCCTTCTCCACGCGCGGCAGGGCCTTCTCCAGCGTCTGCAGGTCAGCCAGCACCAGTTCGGTGGTGACGGTGTCGATGTCGCTGGACGGGTTGACCTTGCCGTCGACGTGGGTGACGTCGTCGTCGGTGAACACGCGGGTCACCTGGCAGATTGCGTCAGCCTCGCGGATGTTGGCGAGGAAGGCATTGCCCATTCCCTCACCCTGCGACGCGCCCTTGACGATGCCGGCGATGTCGACGAAGCTCACCGTCGCCGGGATCTTGGCCTTTGAGTCATAGATCTCGGCCAACTTGTCCAGGCGCGGTTCGGGCACCCCCACGATGCCGACATTCGGCTCGATCGTCGCGAAGGGATAGTTCGCGGCGAGCACGTCGTTGCGCGTCAGCGCGTTGAACAGGGTCGACTTGCCGGCGTTGGGGAGGCCGACGATTCCAATGGTGAGTGCCACGTCGAGCAAGCCTAGTTGCTGGGTGCCACGGTCGAGGAATCGGTTGGTCAGACTACCGCCGACAACTTCGGACGGGTCGGTGGCGCGGCGGTCGTGCCCAGCGGCAGGGACGCCCGCTGTGCCGTGAGCTTGGCCATTTCGTCCGGGTCGCTGCCGTCGATGTCACCCAGCTGCACCGGATCGACCGCGGGGACGGCGACGCTGGTGATCAGCTCATGGCCGGTGCCACGCAGGTGCTTCAGAGCCGCCGCGTGGAAGACGACATCGGGCTGGTTCTCGGCGAAGACGGCGTCGAGGGCGGCCTCGTCGCGGATGTCGCACAGCATCATGTTGCGTGTTTTCAGCAAGCCCTGGTTCCAGATGCTCAGCTGGGTGGAGTGCAGGCCCGACTCGTCGCGGTCGAGCAGGACGAGCTCTTCGGGCCCGAACTCGTGCACCTGGCGGGCGATCTCGCTGCCAACGCGGACGAGGTGGTTGCCGGTGCCTGCACGCTGATGCCGAAGAGGTGGAGGTTGCGCTTGCTGGGCGCGTCGTCGAGGAAGGCGGCCACGGCTCCATGTGCCGGCCCGCGGCTCAAGGCGGGTCCGGTGACCTGGAAAACGTGGCGAGCGCACATGTAGGACACGTCACCACTCCTGGTTCTCGGCGAGCGCTCGGATTTCGTCCGAACCAACCGGCTTGTCGTGGTGTTGCAGGGCGATGTGGACATCGAGGTCGCCCAACACCGCGTCATTGCTCCGGGACATCGTCGAGTAACCGCACGATCCCTTGACCAGATGTCACGAAACGGTGACCTGTCCCGTCAGGCCCCGGCCCAGTAGGCACCGATCGCCCGGGTGAAGTACCACGGGTCCTCGACCCCACACAGCTCGCGGGCGGAGTGCATGCTCACCAGCGGAATGCCCACGTCGACGGTCGTGATGCCCAGCCGGGTCGCGGTCAGCGGACCAGTCGTCGACCCACAGGGCACGGCGTTGTTGCTGACGAAGGGCTGGGTGGGAACATCAGCCGCCTCGCAGGCCCGCTTCCACAGCGCACCGCCGACGCCGTCGGTGGCGTAGCGCTGGTTTGCGTTGATCTTGAGCAGCGGCCCACCGTTGAGTACGGGGTGGTTGTTGGGGTCGAACATCCCGACGTAGTTGGGGTGCACGGCGTGGCCGGCGTCCGCGCTAAGGCACGACGAACGCGCCAACATCGCGCGGTAGCCGTCGCCCATCATCCCCATCCCCTCGGCCAGCCGCACCAGCACGTCCTCCAGGAAGGGGCCGCACGCACCGGATCGCGTCGACGACCCGACCTCCTCGTGGTCGAAGGCGGCCAGCACCACGACATCGGGTCCGGGTTCGGCGTCCAGGAGTGCGCGCAGGCTCGCGTAGACGCTGGACAGGTTGTCCATCCGGGATGAGGCGAAGAACTCCTCATCCGGCCCGAACACCGCCGGCGCCTCGGTCGGGAAGGTGAACACGTCGTGGTGGGCCAGGTCACTCGCGTCGATGCGGGCCATCCGGCACAGGTACTCCTCGATGTCGAGGCCCGGGTCGAGGGAGTAGAAGGGCATCAGGTGCTGTTGGCGGTCCAGGTGCAGGTTCTCGTTGACGCTGCGGTCCAGGTGGGGTGCCAATTGGGCGATCCGGGCGATCGGTCCGGTGCGCACCAGCGTGACGGTTCCGTCGATGGTGACCAGCCGCCCGGCAAGACCCAGTTCCCGGTCGAGCCACGAGTTCAGCAGACCCCCGCCGTAGACCTCGGCCCCGAACTGCTGCCAGCCTTCGACGGTGCGCACGGGGTTCGGCTTCAGCTTGAAGGCCGGGGAGTCGGTGTGCGACCCGACGATCCGAAAGCCCGTCTGGTCGTCGACCGAGTCGGGGGTCAGCCACGCGATCAACGCACCATCGCGGACGACGAAGTGGGCGCCGGCGACGTCATCCCAGGCCGTCTTCTCAACCAGCGCGGTGAACCCGGCAGACGTGAGCTGGGCCGCCATCTCGGCCGCAGCGTGGTAGCTGGTCGGGGACGAGGTGACGAAGTCGCCGAAGCCGGCGATGAGTTCGAGTGCGGAGTCGCTGGGCATGGGGTCAGTATTCCATCGCCCTGCCCACNNCCCGGGGTGGGCTCCGAAGAACTGTCAGTGCCCTCCGGCACAGTGGACGCCATGGACACCACCGCCGTGATCATGCTCGTCATCGGGCTCTTCGCTGGCTTGCTCGTCGGCACCCTCGCCGCCCTGCAGGTC
>DGKN01000140.1:3806-12481 GCA_002387005.1 Propionibacteriaceae bacterium UBA4569 | reverse complement strand
GGCGCCGGCAGCGTGATGATCGGATCCTGGTTCGCCGGTACCCACGAGTCCACGGGTGACCTGCTCGTCGACGCGCAGGGCCGTTTGTACAAGGAGTCCTTCGGGATGGCCAGCGCCCGCGCCGTCCGGACCCGCACAGCCCAGCAGTCGGCCTTCAGCCGCGCTCGAGCCGCCCTCTTCGAGGAGGGCATCAGCTCCTCGCGGATGTACCTGGATCCCGCTCGCCCGGGCGTCGAGGATCTCATCGACTGGATCACCTCAGGCGTGCGCTCGTCGTGCACCTACGCCGGCGCGCGTACCCTCGCCGAGTTCGCAGCGAAGGCCGTGGTCGGGGTCCAGAGCCCCTCGGGCTTCGACGAGGGACGCCCGCTGTCGCAGTCCTGGAGCTGACCCAACACGCTCCGGCAGCGGTGAACGAAGGGCCCCCGCAACCTGGCTCGGATTCCTGTGGTCCTCGCACCTGCCCAGACGATGGGTGTCACGAGCACCGCAGGAACCCGCCTGTGGTTGCGGGGGCCCAACCTTGTGTACTAGTGGGCGTAGTCGCCGCGGTAGTACTCGAACACCCAGCCGGAAACCGACCAGATGCCCATGCCAAAGCCCAGGACCGTCAGCCACCAGCCGAAGACCGGCCCGAGCGCGATGACGGAGGCCGTCAGCGCAGCCCAGAAGGGCCAGATCGAGTGCGGCGGGAAGAAGCCGAGGGTGCCGGCACCCTGCGAGATCTGCGCGTCGGCCACATCGGCCAGCGGCTCGTCGTTCTTGCGTCCCTCCACCAGCATGTAGCCAGCGATCATGAAGGCCAACAGCGCCGACAGGGCGAGGACGAAGATTCCGACAATCTCACGCGCCATGTAGGCGTACAGGCCACAGGCGAAGGCGTAGAACAGGCCCAGCCCGAAGAAGATGTTGCGTTCGACCTTCATCGGATCTCACCGGCTTCCTGCTTGGTGGTGGACTCTGCGGCGACCATCTTGGCCTGCAGCCCCGTGTCGTGCCCGTCGGACAGCTCGGGGTGGTTGAGATCGAAGGCCGGGTACGGCGAACGAACTCGGGGCAGGCTGTCGAAGTTNNGCGAAGTTGTGGCGCGGCGGCGGGCAGGAGGTGGCCCACTCCATCGAACGCCCCCAGCCCCAGGGATCGTTCACGGTCACCTTCGGGCTCTGGAAGGACTTGTAGACATTCCAGATGAAGGGCAGGAAGGAGACGCCCAGCAGGAAGGAGCCAAAGGTGGAGATCTGGTTCAGCAGGGTCCAGCCGAACATCGGGAGGTAGTCGGCGATTCGACGCTGCATCCCCTCGACACCCAGCCAGTGCTGCACCAGGAAGGTGGTGTGGAAGCCGAAGAAGAGCAGCCAGAACTGCAGCTTGCCCAGACGCTCGTCGAGCATGTGACCCGTCATCTTCGGCCACCAGAAGTAGTAGCCGGCGAACATCGCGAACACCACGGTGCCGAAGAGCACGTAGTGGAAGTGCGCCACGACGAAGTAGGTGTCCGAGACATTGAAGTCCATCGGCGGGGGGGGGAGGAGGACGCCGGTCAGGCCACCGAACAGGAAGGTGGTCAGGAAGCCGATCGCGAACATCATGGCGGTGTCGAAGCTGAGCGAGCCGCCCCACATCGTGCCGATCCAGTTGAAGAACTTCACGCCCGTCGGGACGGCGATCATGAAGGTCATGAAACTGAAGAAGGGGAGGTTGACCGCACCGGTGACGAACATGTGGTGCGCCCACACGGCGACAGACAGGCCGCCGATGGAGATGGTGGCGTAGACCAGGCCGACGTAACCGAAGACGGGCTTGCGGCTGAAGACGGGGAGAACCTCGGTGATGATGCCGAAGAAGGGCAGGGCCAAGATATAGACCTCGGGGTGACCGAAGAACCAGAACAGGTGCTGCCACAGGATCGGACCACCGCTGGCGGCGTCGAGCAGGTGGGAGCCCAGCACACGGTCGGACTCGAGGATCAGCAGGCCAGCAGCCAGCACCGGGAAGACCAGGATGACGAGGATCGAGGTCACCAGGATGTTCCAGGTGAAGATCGGCATCCGGAACATGGTCATGCCGGGGACGCGCATCGACGTGATGGTGGTGATGAAGTTCACCGCGCCGAGGATCGAGGACAGGCCCAGCAGGTACAGGCCCATGACCCACAGGTCACCGCCGAAACCGGGCGAGTTGATCGAGTTGCTCAGCGGCGCGTAGGCGAACCAGCCAAAGGAGGCAGCCCCGTCAGGGGTCAGGAAGCCTGCACAAGCCATCAGCGAGCCGAACAGGTACAGCCAGTAGGCGAACATGTTCAGACGCGGGAAGGCAACATCGGGGGCGCCAATCTGCAGCGGCACCAGGAAGTTCGAGAAGCCTGCGAACAGTGGCGTTGCGAACATCAGCAGCATGATCGTGCCGTGCATGGTGAACAGCTGGTTGAAGGTCTCGTGATCCAGGAACTGCATGCCAGGGCTGGCGAGCTCGGCGCGGATCGCGAGGGCCATCAGGCCACCGATGCCGAAGAAGATGAACGACGTGATGAAGTACAGGTGCGCGATCTTCTTGTGGTCGGTGGTCGTGAAGTAGTCCATGAAGTGGCGCCCCAGCGAGTGCTCGCGGCGACGGACCTGGACCTGTGGGATCGAGGTGGTTCGGCTCAGCGTGGTCACTTCTCTGTCTCCTTCGCGGGAGCGGAGGCCATCTGCGAGGGGTAGGCGGGTCCGAGCTTCGTACCCGTCTGGCCCTTGTCCTTGAGGCCCTTGAGGTAGGCGTCGTATTCGTCGGGGCTGACCACGTGGACCGTGAACAGCATGGCGGCGTGGTAGGTGCCACACAGCTCGGCGCACTTGCCGTCGTAGACCCCGACCTTCTCGGGCGTCAGCTCGAAGGCATTGGGCTTGCCGGGGATGGCGTCCATCTTGAAGTAGAAGGCGGGCACCCAGAAGGAGTGGATGACGTCCGCGGAGGTCAGCTCGAAGCGGACCGATTCGCCAACGGGCAGGTAGAGGTCCGGGATCTTCTCGATGGTGCCGATCTCGTGCACGTCGGCGCCAACCGCCGCGTTCTCCTGCTCCATGTAGTTGAAGGTCCACGACCACTTCTGACCCACGACCTTGATGGTGTGGTCGGGGTTGTCCTCGGTGGCCAGGACACGGTTCTGCGCCTTGACCGTGTAGAAGAACAAGACGCCGACGATCAGGATCGGGACGAGGGTGTACAGCAGCTCCAGCGGGAGGTGATAGGCCGTCTGGCGCGGCACCTCGTTGCCGGGGCGGCGGCGGAACTTGTACATGGAGTAGAAGATCAGGCCCCACACGAGGGCACCGATCACGGCACACGCAACCCACGCGCCGATCCAGAGGTTGCCCATGTAGTGCGCCCGGTCGCTGGCCGGTGCCTGGAGGCCGATCCGTGCGAACTGGTCGCTGAGTTCGGCGCTGCAGCCGGTGAGACCCAGCAACAGGGACGTGCCGATGCCGCCCGCGGCAAGCTTCATTGCCCGCCGGTGCCGTTCGAGTTCGAAACCCACGTCATTGCCCTTCCACAGTGTCGTGTAGGCGCAGGGTTCGCACCCCATGCCCGACGGGCCGCTGCCGGCACCCGTACTGCGAGAATCGCGCACGAGGGGGCAGTGCCGTGTCTTGCGCGACAGCCTAACGCAAATCGGCCACCTCGTCGCATCCTGGGGATGACGACGAGATGGCCGCTAATGCCTGCTGACCAGCAGCCCTGCGGGGGACGCTGAGCTCGGCGCCCCCCCCGGCAGGGGTACCCGGTGGGGGATGTCAGTGGAAGGAGTCGCCGCAGGCGCAAGAACCTTGTGCATTGGGGTTGTCGATCGTGAAGCCCTGCTTCTCGATCGTGTCGACGAAGTCGATCGTCGCGCCAGCCAGGTACGGGGCGCTCATCCGGTCGGTGACGACGTTAACGCCGTTGTAGCCCTTCACCACGTCGCCGTCGAGCTGGCGCTCGTCGAAGAAGAGCTGGTAGCGCAGGCCCGAGCAGCCACCAGGCTGCACGGCGACGCGCAGTGCTAGGTCGTCGCGGCCCTCACCCTCGAGCAGGGCCTTGACCTTGGAGGAGGCCTCGTCGGTCAGGGTGATGCCGTCAGCGACGGTCTGGGTCTCGGTCATGTTCGTNNCGTCCTCCTGGAAAGAAGTCTGTCGCTTGCTCAACGCCGCGTGCCGCGGCTTTGTTCCGCATGCTCGAAAGAGCTTACCCGCAGGTCACCAGCACCACGTCCGGGCGATTCCACGCACCGACTCGGTGACTTCGTCCGCCGTTGGCACGACTCCCTCGGGGGCCAGCGCGTAGCCAGCCTCGACACCCATCGTCCGCAGCTCGCGCGCCGAGATGAAGTTGGTCCGGGCCACCACGACCACCGGACGCATCGCATCACCAGCCAACTCCGTCACCAAGGGCAGCAGATCGCCACCCTTGGTGCCGAACTCCAACTTGTCGTAACCGACGACGACCAGGTCGGCGTGGCCGATGGTCGCCGCCAGACCTGCCCGCTCGGCAAGGTGCTGCGGAGCCGTGACGACCTCCCCGCCCAGCGCCAGCACGATCNNCCACCGCAGGCACCCGCTGCCGGAGCGCTCGCCAGGTCCGGTCTTCCCAGGGCGGCGCACCAGTCCACAAGTGCCTGGTCGGTGGCCAGCATCAGGGCGGGGTCGTCATGGCGTTCGTGGCCCAGCACGGAGGTGATGCCACGCAGGCCAGTCAGCGACTTGGCAAGTTCCTCGGCGGCGGTGGCCAACACCAGGCGTCGTCCGTCCAGCGCAGTCCGCGCCGGGCCGAGGTCGACGGACGTGACGCCTGCCAGGGCACGTCCGCCAGCATCCAGTGGGCGGTCGCCGCGAACCCCGAGTCGGTGGGCCAGCCCCGCTCCCCCGTCGTGCCAGCGCACTGCTGGCCAGGCATCGGCGATCACCAGGTCGCCCTCGGACGGCAAGAGGAACACTGCCGCGCTACTCGAGGCGGTGCTCCAGGCGTTCGGCTCGGCGACCGTCGACGGGCACGCGGCAGCAGGGCCACCCAGGTCAGCCAGTGATTGCGCGAAGGAGGACGCCGTGGCGTCCGAGACGAGGTCGGCTGTCGGGACGACCGCCACCTCGGCCCCGAGGTCAGACCACGCTCGCGCCAGCGCGGTTCCGGTCTGGCGTGACGACAGCCCTTCGAAGGGAGCAGCGACGATGACGACCCGCATCAGCCGGGGATCAAACCGTCCTCGTCCAGCAGGTCACGCACCTCGTCCAGGGAGGCCTCGGCGTCGGGGACGATCAGGTCCGAATCGACCAGTTCGTCGTCGGCCAGCGCCTCGCCCCGATCGCGAACGACGTCATGCAGGCCCTGCAGGGCCGCGGCGAGCGCCTGTTCGTCGGCAGAGTCGATGGCCTGGGAAACCGCGCCGTCGGCCTCGTTCAGGCGGTCCAGCTCAGTGTCCGGGACCCGGAACTGCCCCTCGCCAAGGATCCGGATGATCATGCCTGCCCACCCTGCTGGTAGGTCGGGTCGATGGTGCCGTCGACCTCGTCAGCGGCACGTGCGGCCGCGGTGTGCTGCCCAGCCGTGACAACCGGCTCATCGGCTGCCTCGATGGCGGGGGCCGTCGGACGTGTCGATGGGGCGATCTCGCCCGAGACCTTGGCCCTCAGCGCGGCCAGCTCGTTCTCCACCTGGGAGGAGCTGGCCAGCTGGTCGAGCTCGCGCGTGATGTCGTCCTTGTAGGTGCCCGAGGGATCGTCGAGCGCGCCGGAGGACAACAGCTCGTCGATCGCGCCGGCGCGAGCCTGCATCTGCTGGGTCTTGTCCTCGGCACGCTGGACCGCCAGGCCGACGTCACCCATCTCCTCGGAGATGCCGGTGAAGGCCTCGTTGATGCGAGTCTGCGCCTCGGCTGCCGAATAGGTCGCCTTGATGGTCTCCTTGCGGGTGCGGAAGGCGTCCACCTTGGCCTGCAAACGGGTGGAGGCACGGACGAGCTTCTCCTCCTCACCCTGGAGCTGGGCGTGCTGCGCCTGGAGGTCCGAGAGCTGCTGCTGCAGGCCCGACTTGCGGGTCAGCGCCTCCCGAGCCAGATCCTCGCGCCCCTGCTCCAGCGCACGCTGCGCCTGAAGGTTGAGCTTGTCGACCTCACCGTTCAGCTGGGTGGCCTGCAGTTCGACGCGCTTGCGGCTCGTGGCCACGTCGGCCACACCGCGACGCACCTTCTGGAGCAGCTCGAGCTGTCGCTGGTAGGAGTAGTCGAGGGTCTCACGCGGGTCTTCCATCTTGTCGAGGGCCTTGTCGGCCTTGGCTCGGAAGATGGTCGAGAAACGGCTGAAGATTCCTGCCATGTCGCTGTCGTACCTTTCAGATCGGCGTACGCCACGAAGGCTATTGCCCGTAACAAGCACCAGCCTAGGAGGGCGGGACGCATTTGCGGAATCATCCAAGGGCTTAACCCTGAAGCTGGCCCCCACTCCCCCAGACCGGGTCGTCGATGTCGATGCCAGCCCGGTGCAGGTGAGCCGCAACGCGCTCCAGTTCCTCGACGCTGGGCAGTTCGTCAGTGATCCGGACATACCCGGTGCCGACATCGATCCGGTCAGCTGGAACCAGTCCGTGCTCTACCAGGTCAGCGCCCAGTCGGTTGATCTCGTCCTCTCCCAGCCGTCGGCGCAGAACGGCGACCAGCGGCACATAGTCCCGGTCGGGGATGCCGTTGGGATAACCGGCGCGCAGCCAGCTGATCACCTTGTCGAGACCCAGCACGGCTCAGCCCAGCTGGCCCCGGTTGCCCAACTCGTCCAACTCGTCCAGCTCGGACTCGTCTGGGACGCGATGTGGCCAGCCACCCTGCTCGACCCGTTCCAGTACGCGTTGGACATCCGCATCGTCGACCTGCTGCAGGGTCTGCTGGGCGATGGCCTGGCGGACGTGCTCGACCGCCTCCTCGGGGTCGACCCCGTTCAGCTCAGGGGCGAGCGTCCGGACGATGTTCTCGAGTTCGACGGGCGTGAGGCTACGGCGCAACACGCCCAGCAGTGCGACGTAGTCGCCTTGGGGCACTCCGTCGGGGTAGCCAGCACGGAGCCAGTGCAGGATTGTCTGGAAGGGATTCACGCCGGGCTCACTTCTTGTGGAAGACGGGAATGACGTGCGAGAAGTCGACACTGTAGCCCAACCCGGATGAGACGACGATGGAGATCCCCATCGCGATCACGAGCAGGCATACGCCGAAGCACAGGAACGCGATCACCGTGCCGATCGCGTGGCCAGATTCGTGGCTCAGCTCGGCATCGCCGCCCGCGCCATAGGCCAGAGCGCGCACGCCGACCGCAAAGAGGGCCGGCAGGCCAGCCCCCACCAGGACGCCGACGAGCAGCACCAGCGCAATGTCCTCGAAGAACAAGCCGATCATGGTCGTCCTCAGTTCTTGGCCAAGGCCAGGTCGTCGACGGCGGACGAGCCCGGCTCGCCCCCATCCCAGTCGTTATTGACGTTGTCGGCGCTGACCGGCGCCTTGCGGGAATGCCACAGGAAGTAGCTGGACAGACCCAGCAGGATCGCGAAGACGGCCAGGGCCCCCAGGTAGCCGGGCAATGAGCTGCCGATCAGGTAGGTCACAGCACCCACCGCCCCGGCGCACGGGAGGGTGATCAGCCAGGCCGCGACCATCCGCAGGGCGACGCCCCAGCGCACCTCTGCGCCGGTCTTGCCGATGCCGCTACCCATGATCGAGCCGGTGGCGACGTGGGTGGTCGAGAGCGCGAAGCCTAGGTGGGAGGACGACAGGATGACTGCGGCGGAGGCCGCCTCGGCAGCCATGCCCTGGGGGGAGCTGATCTCGACCAGACCCTTGCCGAGGGTGCGGATGATGCGCCAACCGCCGAGGTAGGTGCCCAGTGCGATCGCAGCAGCGCAGACCACCTTCACCCACCAGGGGATCGTCGTGGTGTCGGAGTGCGCGCCGTAGGCGATCAGCGCCAGCGTGATCACGCCCATTGTCTTCTGGGCATCGTTCGTGCCGTGCGCCAGCGAGACGAGCGAGGCGGTACCGATCTGGCCCCACCGGAAGCCGGCCTCCTTGTAGCGCTCGGCCACCCCCTCGGTGATCCGGAAGATCAGCCAGGTGCCGATGGTCGAGACGATCGCGGCAACCACGGGCGAACCCAGTGCGGGCAGGATCACCTTGCCCAGCACCCCGTCCAACTTGGTCCCATCCCCTGCCCAGTTGACGCCGTTGATGCCCAGCGCCACGAGCGTCGAACCCACCAGGCCGCCGAACAGCGCATGGGAGGAGGACGAGGGCAGGCCGAGCAACCAGGTCAGCAGGTTCCAGACGATGCCCCCGACGAGCCCGCAGAAGACGATCATCAGCAGGAGATGACCATGGTCGGCGAGGTACTCGGCCTTGGGTGCACCGGACTTGTCCTGGATCTTGACCACCGCATTGGTGACGGTCAACGCCACCTCCACGGAGAGGAAGGCCCCGATCAGGTTCAGCACCGCGGAGAGGGTGACTGCCGTCTTCGGCTTCAGCGCGCCGGTGGCGATGGAGGTCGCCATCGCATTGCCAGTGTCGTGGAAACCATTGGTGAAGTCGAAGGCAATCGCGGTGGCGACAACCAGGACCAGAAGCAGTAGGGAGACTGACACCCGCAAAGTTCACACCCTTTGGGTGTGGTTGTGCCAGCCCGGGG
>DGKN01000140.1:0-3661 GCA_002387005.1 Propionibacteriaceae bacterium UBA4569 | reverse complement strand
CCCCCCCCCCCGGCCGCCCCCGGCGGTCGACACGGTCGAGCAGACCGCGAGCACCAACAACCCGCAGAAGAAGGGGCGACCCACCCCCACCCGCGCTGAGGCCGAGGCCGCCCGGATGGCCCGTCTGCACCCTGTCCTGACCCCGAAGCAGCAGAAGAAGGCCGACCGCGCTGCCGCCCAGGACAAGCGACTGCGCTCGCTGGATGCCGCGGAGCGCTCCCCCGAGCGCCAGTTGGCCCGCGACTACATCGACTCGCGCTTGTCGCTCGTCTCGCTCGTGCTGCCGGCGATGCTGGTGTTGATGGCGATCAGCATCTCCTTCCCCCGCAATGTGCAGGTCACACAATGGGTGACGGCCGCGACCATGTTCCTGTTCGCGCTGTTCGTGCTGAGCATCTGGCTGGCCTGGCGCGGCTACCAGCGCGAGGCTCGCGTCCGTGGCCTCGAGCCGAAGCAGCGAGGGCTGATGATGTACCTCATGAACCGGATGATGACGATGCGGTTCATGCGTCGTCCCGAGCCACGGGTGACCCGCGGCGAGAAGTACTGACCCGACACCACCACCCACGGGAGAACCACCATGAAGTTCCGTCGCCTCGGTAGCTGCGGCATGAAGGTTTCGGCCATCAGCTACGGCAACTGGTTGACCCACGGCAGTCAGGTCGAGACCAAGCTCGCCAAGGAGTGCGTCCGCGCCGCCCTCGACGCCGGGATCACCACCTTCGACACCGCGGACGTCTACGCCAACGGCGCAGCCGAGAAGGTGCTCGGCAAGGCGCTCAAGCACGAGCGCCGCGAGGGCCTGGAGGTGATGACCAAGGTCTACTTTCCCACCGGCGAGCGCCAGCACAACGACACCGGCCTGTCGCGCAAGCACATCATGGAATCGATCCACGGCTCCCTGCGCCGTTTGTCCATGGACTACGTGGACGTCTACCAGGCCCACCGCTACGACCACTTCACCCCGCTCGAGGAGACGATGCAGGCCTTCGCCGACGTCGTCCACGCGGGCAAGGCGCACTACATCGGCGTGAGCGAGTGGAGCCCCGAGCAGCTGCGACGTGGCCACGAACTGGCCAACCAGTTGGGGATCCAGCTGGTCAGCAACCAGCCGCAGTACAACATGGTGCACCGCATCATCGAGGCCGAGGTGGTGCCCACGAGCCGCGAGCTCGGCATCTCGCAGGTGGTCTTCTCCCCGCTGTACGAGGGCATCTTGACCGGCAAGTACCTGCCCGGTGAGCAGGCGCCGGAGGGCTCCCGCGCGGCCACAGAGGGCGTCAACCAGTTCGTCTCCCGAAAGATGCAGGACGAGGAGCTGCTGCGCCGCGTGCAGGGCCTGCGTCCGATTGCCGACGACCTTGGCATCACGATGGCCCAGCTGGCGCTGTCCTGGGTGCTCGCCAATGACAACATCGCCTCCGCGATCGCCGGCGCGTCCAGGCCGGAGCAGATCGCCGGCTCGGCGGCCGCCGCGGACGTGGAGTTGCCCCCAGAGGTCGTCTCCCGCATCGACGAGGTGCTGGGCGACCGGATCAACCGCGACGCCGGCCAGGTCGGCCAGGCGTCCCCGACGGAGAGGCTCGCCTGATGGCATACGTGTGGATGGCAGAACTGTCCCCCGGCTCGGAGACCAGCCAGGACGACCTCGCCGGCGCTGGACTCGGCCAGGGCTTCGACGACCAGTCCCTGGCCGAGGCCTGGCTGGGCGAGTACTACTCCGATCTCGCCGACCTGGGCGTGAGCAGCGTGAGCCTGTTCGAGGAGGACCGGCTGGTCTACGGCCCGATGTCGCTGGAGGCCATGTGAGCTGGCGCCGCTGGGCGCACCTGGTTCTCGCGCTGGTCGGGGTGGCGATGGTCGTCTACGGGGGCGTCGCAGTGGCAGACCCGCACGTGACCTGTCGCGGTGTCGAGATGCGGCCTGGGGACGTGTGCCACAAGAACGAATTCGGCACGCTCGGTAGCGAGCAGGTGCAGACCTATGAGGAGCGCCTGCACGCGGCCCGGCTCAGCCAGCCCGTCGTGATCGGGATGGGTGCCGCCGTGGCGGCCTTTGGTTTCGTGCTCTTGCGAAGCGAGCGCCGCTGAGTGCTGCGCCCGGCTGCACCCGGCCTCAGCGCACCTCGGGGGTGACGAAGGGAGGCTTGGTGATGCGGAAACGCTCCACTCGGTTGCGCACCTGCACGCCCACCTCATCGTCAACCCCCTTGGATACGTCAATCAGGGCCAGGGCGATGCCCTGCTTGAGGGTCGGGGAGAAGGTGCCGGAGGTGACCACGCCGATCTCACGCCCCTTGTCGTCGACGACCGCCATGCCGTGGCGGGGGATACCGCGCCCGAGCGCCAGCAGGCCACGCATCCGGCGCGCCGGGCCCTGTTCCTTGATCGCGCGCAGGGCCTGATGGCCGCGGAACTCGTCCTTGCCCCAGCCGATCGCCCACGACAGCCCGGCAGACACCGGGTCGATCTCGGGCGAGATGTCGTTGCCATGCAGGGAATAGCCCATCTCCGTGCGCAGGGTGTCGCGTGAGCCGAGCCCGCAGGGCTTGATCGCGTACTGCTTCCCCGCGGCCATCACCGCGTCCCAGATCGCGCCGGCGACCTCGGCGGGGACGACCAGTTCGTAGCCGCGCTCGCCGGTGTAACCCGTGCGGCACACGGTGTAGGGGACGCCTTCGTGCTCGACCACGGCGAAAGCCATGTAGTCCATGTCGGTGGGCAGGCCCATGACGCTGACCACCTCGTCCGACTTCGGCCCCTGGACCGCCAGCACTGCGTAGTCGCGGTGCAGGTTTGTGATCTCCAGGTCGCCGGCCCCCGGCAGTCCCTGCAGAATCTCGACGACGGAGGCGCAGTTCGCGGCATTCGGGATGACGAAGACCTCGTCGTCGCTGATCACGTAACAGATCAGGTCGTCGACGACGCCGCCGTCCTCGGAGCACAACATCGAGTACTGGGCCTTGCCGGGCCCGATCTTGCGCAGGTCATTGGTGAGGCAGCGATTCAAGAAGTCCACAGCCCCGGCACCGATGACGCGGAACTTGCCCAGGTGGGAGACGTCGAAGATGCCGACCCGGTTCCGGACTGCTTCGTGCTCGCCGAGCACCCCGCCACCCGCGTACTCGATCGGCATCAGCCAGCCACCGAACTCGGCGAATTTGGCACCCGCCGCCGCGTGGCGGTCGTGCAGGGGTGAATGCAACAAGTCGGTCATGGGTAGTCCCTCCACGGTCCAGGACGACGATCACGGGCTCTCTCGACGCCGGTGACGAGAAAACCTTTGGGCACGTGCAGGCTAGCGCACGAAATGTTCGGCCCACGAGCCCCCAGCGCCCTGTTTCGAGAGCAGCCCGGGCAGTAGCCTGACGGCGACAAATCGTTCGTCCANNGTCCAGCTCGCCAAGGCCCCGAGCCCCAAGGCCCCGAGCACGGCCGATGTCGTCGTGGTCGGCCTGGCCGGCAGCGGTGAGGACCTGCACCTGGTGGGCCTGCCCAATGGCCAGGGAATGCCCACCTCCGAGGATCTGCTCGCGCTCGCCCGCAACCTCGGCGCCAAGCCCGAGGCCGGCAGCACGATCGCCCTGCCGGTGGGTGCCCAGCGCGGGATCGTTGTGGGCCTGGGCGCCGACGAGTGCTCCCCCGACCAGCTGCGGCGCAGC
>DGKN01000085.1:10363-13031 GCA_002387005.1 Propionibacteriaceae bacterium UBA4569 | reverse complement strand
GTAACCGGGCCCACTGACAGTTCTGCCGCGCTCGTTCGCTGCGACCAAGGCAATGCCGGAGGCGACCTTGCGCGCGTCCCCGATGGCCGTTCGGGCCGCGAGGTAGGCACCGCCGCGGGCGGCACGCGTACTGTCGGGGAGCGGAGTCTCGACCTGCCCCAGCCCGATTCCAAGGCGCCAGCCTCCCAGACGCGCCGTCTCGACGACGGCGCGCACGACGGCGCCGGGGTAGCGGGTCAGCGCCTGCATCTCGTCCCCGGCGGTGCGTTCGAAGCGCAGGTCGAGCGCGCGTCCCAGCGCACCGTTCAGGTGCTCGAGGGCCTCGGGCACCCGGTCGTCGTTCAAGCNNCCGTGATTGAGTCCTGTGCCTTCATATGGTTCATATTAGGGCAATGCCTTAACTTGCGCCATGATCAGACCACACCACATGTTGGGTTGCGTGTGCTAGACACGGGGCATGGCAACCACCGCATTCAAGGGCACCCCCATCGAGACCTCCGGCGACCTCCCCGAGGTCGGCGCCGCCGCTCCGGCCTTCACACTGGTCGGCAAGGACCTGTCCGACGTCACGTCCGACCAGTTCGCCGGCACCCGCGTGGTGCTGAACATCTTCCCGAGCATTGACACCGGCACCTGCGCGATGAGCGTCCGTACCTTCAACGAGCGTGCGGCCGGTCTCGAGAATGCCACCGTCGTGTGCGTCAGCAAGGACCTTCCCTTCGCCCAGGCCCGCTTCTGTGGCGCCGAGGGCATCGAGAACGTCGTCGTCGCCTCCGACTTCCGGGGCACCTTCGGTGATGACTTCGGCGTCATCCAGACCGCTGGTCCGCTGCGGGGCCTGCTGGCGCGCGCCGTCGTCGTCCTCGACGAGCAGGGCAACGTGCTGCACTCGCAGCTCGTCCCCGAGATCTCCACTGAACCCGACTACGACGCCGCGCTCGCCGTCCTGTCCTGAACCGCTGATCCGGTGCTCCATCGGGGGTGCTGACTAGGCTGTGGGGGACACCACGGCCCTAGGAGTACTCCCGATGGCAGACACCACCCCTCGCGATGAGCACGCGAAGGCCCTCAAGCAGGCCACGTCGATGGCCAAGCAGTTGCGGACGCGCGTGCTGAGCGACCCTGCCAAGTCGGACGAATTGGTGGACCAGCTGAACGAGGCCACCGCGCTGCGCCTGGTCGCCCACCGATGGGCGGATGCCGTCGCTGAGGCGCAGGAGGCCGTCCAGGCCGCCGACCGACTGGTTGCGAGCCGTGGTCCGGTCGGCCCGTACACCCCGATGGTCGATGCCGCCCGCTACTTCAGCGCGCTGGGTCACGTCGCCCGGCTCCAGACCGGCATGGGCTTCGCGCAGGGCGGAGCACAGACTGCCGAGGTCGCCTACTCCTGGGCCGACCAGCTCACCACGCCGGGGCTGCCCGCCCACCTCGCGCCCCGCGACGCCGTCCTCACCCTGCTCGCCGTGACCTCCGGATTGTTGTTCAGCGGCGACATTGCCGCGGCCAATGCTCACGCCGATGCGGCAGTGGCCCGGGCACGCGAAGCTGGCTTCGGAGATGACCCCCACCTGGTGGCGCTCCTACTGGATGCTCTGTTGGCCCAGGCGGACGCACGATGGGCCGCGAACCTACCCGCCGATGCCCTGGCCGCCAACCGCGAGGCACTGGACGTGTGGCAGCGCTGGACCGCCGACGACCTCCAGCAGTTGCCCCGGATGACCAAGCCCCACCTCGATCGCGTTGCGACGCCCTTGGTGACGATCCAGCGTGATGTCGCCGAACGGCTCGCAGCGCAGGGGGACGTGGAGGGATCGCTGGCCCTGCGGGAGCAGATGGCCGACCTGTTGCACAAGATGGCCGCCCGCCGTTCCGAGCAGGGACGCGTCGATCTCGCGCTGGCACGTGGGGAGCAGGCCGAGGCGCTTCTGGGCGCTGGACGCGTGCAGGAGGCGCAGGTCGCGGCCGAGGCCGCCCTGGAGGCGCTCCAGAAGCTCTACAAGGTGGAGAAGCCGGTCGGTACCTACCTCCCGGTGCAGGCGCTGGTGGCACCGTCGATCGCGCGAGTGGAACTCGCTGCCGGGCAGGCCGATGCCGCACAGCGGACGATCGACGGCGTGTTCAGCCGGATCGCTGCCCACCGTGCCATCGACGTGCCGGTGGCTTCGCAGCCCCGGGCGCATCTGGTGCGTCACGAGGTTCTTTCGGCTCGTGGTGACCAGGGTGCCGCTGCGGCGCTGGCTGAGTTCGACCGGCTGGCCGCCGAGGTGCGGGCTGCCGCGCCCGCCGACGCTGACGATCGGGCCCTCGTCGATGCCCGCGCCCGTGGCGTGGTGCTGCGCGGGGCGGGTGACCCGCCCTACTGGGAAGACCTGTCGGACGAGCGATCGCTGGCGGGCAGCACCCGCAGGGTTGGCCCAATGGTTGCGGCCTCGCTCGTCGACGAGGTGTCGGACGAGGAACTGATGCGCCGCATCGACGAGCAGCGTGAGGCCGAGGCGCGGGAGCGTGCGGTCGCCGAGCTGCGAGCAGCGGCTGCCCTGTCGGAGCGGGAACGCAAGGAGTCCGAGGAGCGTGCCGCGCGGTTCGCCGAGGTTGAGGCGCGAGAGACTGCCGAGCGCGAGGCCCGTGAAGCCCAGGAAAGGCAAGCCCAGGAAAGGGTGGAGCTGGA
>DGKN01000085.1:0-10244 GCA_002387005.1 Propionibacteriaceae bacterium UBA4569 | reverse complement strand
GGAGCGGGCCGAGCAGGAGCGGCTGGCGCGTGAAACCGCCGAGCGTGTGGAGCAGGAACGGATGGCCGCGGAGCACGCCGAGGCGGAGAAGCAGCGTCTGGCTGCCGAGCAAGCCGAGCAGACACGTCTGGAGGCGGAACGCGCGGAGAGTGAACGTCTTGCCCGAGAGGCGGCAGAACTGGCCGAGCGGGAACGGCTCGCTGCGGAAGAGGCTGCCCGCGAAGCCGCAGAAGCGGCGACAGACCCCGTGGACGAACTGCGCATGTCCGCTCGGATGGCTGGCACCAAGGACGCCGGCATCCTTGCCCATGAGCGACTGGCCGAGGCGCTCGAGGCGCGAGCGGAGACGGACGCGTCCGTCCGCGCCGAGACCGTGCAGGTGCTGGAACGACTGGCGGAGCTACAGGGCTGGTGGGGTGGACGAGGAACGTCCAAACGCGCCAAGCAGCTCGCCAAGCAGTGGGGTCTCTGACCCCCGGGCCAGGGCTTTCCAATGCCTTCGACATCGTCCGGTGCCCCACGATGGTCCTGCACCGGACGCACCGCCTGGGCACGGACCTTCTCGTCGATCACTTTCGGCATGCGTCCAAGGACGACTCGGGGATCGTGAGGGCGCGCTGACAGCGAAAGCCCTTGCCCTGCACGCGTCCGGTTGGTGAGGTGGGTTTCACCAGACCGCACGCAAGGGAGCACCCGATGAGCGACCAGACCCCCAATGCCGTTGGACAGCACGAGGGCGTGAACGATTCCGAGCCAACCGCCGAGGAGCAGCAGACCGTCATCGTGACCGATACGGACAACGATGACTACTCCCAGACCTCGACAGCTGACGAGGCCGACCGCCAGAGCTGACTTCAGCCGAGGGTGTCGCGGCCCCGGGTCACGATGAGTGGGTCGGGGTCGTGCACCACCGAGGTGTCCTTGCCGTGGTAGTCGAACTGGTTCAGGAAGTAGCGCATCGCATTGACGCGGGCCCGCTTCTTGTCGTTCGACTTGATTGACACCCAGGGCGCGTAGTCCGTGTCCGTCGCGGCGAACATCGCGTCCTTGGCATCCCCATAGGCCTGCCACCGGTCAAGTGACTCGATGTCCATCGGGGAGAGCTTCCACTGCCGCACCGGGTCGATCTGGCGGATGGCGAAGCGCGTCCGCTGCTCCGACTGCGTCACTGAGAACCAGAGCTTGGTCAGGGACATGCCTGCATTCGTGATCATCTTCTCCAGCAACGGAGCCTGGGTCAGGAACTGGTGGTACTCCTCGTCGGAGCAGAAACCCATCACACGCTCGACGCCGGCGCGGTTGTACCAGGAGCGGTCGAACAGCACCATGTCGCCGGCGGTGGGGAAGTGGCTGATGTAGCGCTGGAAGTACCACTGGCCCTGTTCGGTGGTGGTGGGCTTGTTCAGCGCCACCGTGCGCAGGTGCCGGGGGTTGAGGTGCTCCTCGAAGCGCTTGATGGTGCCGCCCTTGCCGGCGGCGTCGCGTCCCTCGAACAGGATCAGGTGCTTGGCGCCGGTGTCCTGCGTCCAGTACTGGAACTTCAGCAGCTCCACCTGAAGGCGGTACTTCTCCTGCTCGTACTCCTCGCGCCCCATCCGCTCGTCGTAGGGGTAGTCCTCACGCCAGGTCTCCACAGCGCGGCCGCCCGGGTCGATCAGGTCGGGGTCGCTGCCCGCGATGTCGGGCAGCACGGAGTAGCCCTCGCCGAGAAGGCGGTCGATGTACTCGCGGAAGTCCAGGTTGTGGTCCAGATGCGGCATGCGACGATCCTATGGACGCTGCACAGGTGGACCCGACGAAAGGGTGGGACGCCACGAACTGTTCGCCTGATGTTCTGATGGAGCGCTGATCAGGCCAGCTGGCTGATGGCGTGGATCAGCAGGCCGGCCAAGGCACCCACGACGGTGCCGTTGATCCGGATGAACTGGAGGTCGCGTCCCACGAACAGCTCGATCCGGTCGGATGCCTCGTCGGCGTCCCAGCGGTCGACCGTCGTCGAGATGACGGACGCGAGCTCGGTGCCGTAGGTCTCGACCAGGAAGCCGACGACGTCCTCGATCCGGTTGTCGACGGTGGCGCGCAGTTCCGCGTCCGTCCGCAGCTGTTCGCTGGCGCGGGCCAACCACTCGTCCGCCCGCAACCACAACGCGGAGTCGGGGGAGTCCATCGCGGCCTCCAGCGATCCCCTGACCGAGTGCCAGACGTTGACGACCGCGGGGGCCACACCGGGGTTCTCCAGTAGCCGCTGCTTCAGGGACTCCGCCTTGGTCATCACCTTGGGATCGTTCTGCAGGTCATCGGACAGCTTCGCAAGGAAATTCGTCAGCGCGATCCGGGCGGGATGCTCAGCCTTCATCCGGACGGCCATCGACCATTCCAGCGCCTGCTGGTAGCCGTAGTCGACCATCTGCTTGTCCAACGAGCGCGGAGTCCACTGGGGTGCTCGCTCACCGATCACATCGCGGGCCTTTTCGGGGTTGCGGCGCAACCACTCGTGCAGCTCGCGCGCGAGCATGTCGACCACCGGCTCNNGCCTTGTCGTTCACCACGCCCTCGAGCAGCGGGCCGGCCGCGGGGCTGAAGGGCTCGGCCACCAGCCTGGGCACCAAGGTGTCGGTGACCACGCCCGCCACGTCGTCGTCCTCGATGCGGCCCAGCATCGCCCGTCCGCCCCGGACGCCCTGGGCGAGCGCCCGGTGACGGTTGCCACCGTCGGCCAGCCACTCACCGGCGCGCATCGGCAGCTCGGCCTCGCGCACCCGCTCACGGAAGATGTCGGGGGTGAGGAAGTTGTTCGTCACGAAGTCCTGCAGGCTGCGACCCAATTCGTCCTTGCGACGTTTGATCAGCGCCGTGTGCGGGACGGGGATGCCCAGTGGGTGCCGGAAGATGGCCGTCACGGCGAACCAGTCCGCGAGCGCACCGACCATCGCCGCCTCGGAACCGGCGTTCACCCAGCCCAGCCAGCCGNNCGAGTGTCACGCAGCGTCAGGATGTAGAGCACGGCGGCGAACACCAGCAGTCCCGTCGCCAGCATCCGCATGCGGCGCAGGTCGGCGGCGCGCTTCTGGTCGGCGGGGGACAGCTGCATCATGCTCACGAGGTCAATTCTCCTGCACCACTCCAAAGGTCTTCCGAGCCCGCGTCCGGGTTCAGTCGCGGACAACCATCGCCAGGCCGCCGAAGGCCGACAGCTCGACGGAGAAACCGCCCAGGTCGTCCACGTTGTCGACCTTCTTGCGGGTCGACAGGTCGAAGGCGCGGCCCGACGGCAGGAACTCCGACTGGATGCGAGCGCTGATCTTCTCGTTGCCGAAGTTCAGCGCGGTGACCTGGATCGAGTCGTTCTCGAGCTGGTTGACCAGCACCAGCAGCGACTTGTGCGCGACCGGTGGAACGTCGAGCAAGCGTCCGGTGGCGAGCTTGTTGCGTCGGCGCACCCGCAGGATCTCGGTGAGGCGGTTCGCGAAGGAGTTCTTCTGCTCCAGCTGGGTGGGCAGGTCGCCGTAGAGTGCGCGAGCCTTGGGCATGCCGGCCAGCGACTTCTCCTGGTCAACCGCGGTGCCGAGCATGTCGTAGGCGCCACGCTCGATCCATCGGGTGTCACCGGTGGCGATCAGGCTCTTGACCTGTTCGCGACGCAACGGAAGCGCGCCGACCAGGTCCCAGCCGGACAGGGCGAACACACCGGGCTGCCAGGCGTTGTACATGCACATCAGCAGGTGAGCGTTGGTGATCTTGCGGACATCCGCGTCGGTGATCTCGTCCAGGTCGGTGATGCCCAGGCTGGCCGCGATGATGGACGCACTGGTGCAGGCAATGCCGTTCTGCGTGAAGACTGCGTTATACGGGCCGGCGTCCCCGGTGATCTTCTGGCGCAGGGTCTCGCGGATGTGCTCGGCAAACTTCTCGCCCGTCCACTGCTCACCGCCGAGCTCGTAGATGTCGTCGCGATGGTTGTTCGCGAAGTGGACGAGTTCGTAGGTGAGCTCGTCGTGGTTCTGCAGCGCGTGCACCAAGGAGGCCTGGTCGATGCCCAGTGCCATCGCCTCGCGGATCGTGAGGCGCAGGAACTCCGTGTCACCGGTCGCCATGGCGTACTGGTAGGCGGGACGGGTGATGAAGTCATACGAGAGGTCGGGGCCCGCGGACGAGGTGGCGAGGATGTCCTCCATGCCCAGGTTCATCTCCTGGAAGGTGAACCCGCCCACCTTGCGCACCATCGAGCCGATGATCTGGTTCGACGCCGCCGACAGGGGGTGTGCCTCCGACCAAGCCGGACCGTTCACCGAGCGCTCCACACCCAGGAAGCCGTTCGCGTCCAGACGCAGGCCGCCGGTGCCCAGGTCGAGCAGTGAGTGCAGCGCATCACCCATCACCAGCCGCATGCCGGCGAAGGAGGGGTCGATCCAGTTGATGGAGGGCTGGCCCTCCTTGAAGTAGTGCAGGTAGACCCACCGCTTCGGGTTGCCGGTGTGGTCGATCACCTCGCGGGTGGCCGACCAGTTCGTCTCCTTGACGCCCGGCTCGAAGAAGATGACGCGCTGCATCGCGCCGATGATGTAGCCGGCGTCGGCCAGCGCCTTCTCGGTCGCCGCGTCCAGATTGACCGCGTCCTTGCCCTCTGGTACCTCCGGCAGCAGGTGCCAGGCCTCCTGGGGGATGTCGACCATGTGGTAGATGCCGGGGTAGTCGCGGTAGTTCAGCTCGGCGAGCCGGAAGTCGGCGCCCTTGCCGGTGTGGGCCGGGATGATGTCGTCGATGACGGTGCCGTGATGCCGGGCGGCCGTCTCGCACATCGTGCGGAACTCCTCCTCAGTGCCGAAGACGGGGTCGATCTGCATCGAGATGCGGTCGAAGTGGCCGTCCACCGAAGGGGTTGAGGTCCAGCCGTCCAGACCGCCGGCGAGCTTCACCGGGCCGGTGTGCACGGCGTCGATCCCGATCTTCTCGAAGGCCTCCCACAACTGCTCGTCGCCCATCTGGCCCAGGAAGGACTTGCCGCGCTCGCCCATGAGCGACAGGGGATAGGCGGTGTACCAGACCGAGGCGCGGTTGACCGCGGCGCGCGGGTCGGGGGAGGCGAAGGAGTTCTGCCACATCTGGTGCTTGCCGGCGAGCTGGCGGGCCAGCGTGGCGGCGTCGTGCAGCATCGACTGCTGCTCCAGCCAGTCGACATAGGCGCGGTTGCGCCCGTCCGGCTCGAAGGGGGGACGAAGACCTTGGCGGGCCTGCTCTCGGCGACGCGCGCGGGGGCGCATCTGCGGCGGTCGGGCAGCGAACCGCGCCTGCTCGAAGCTCAGCTCGGGGAGGAACTCCTCCACCAGGGACTCGTCAGGGGCGGTTTCGGGCGCTGTGCTCGGCTGACCGGTCGTCTTCTGGCCCGGGGTCTTCTGGTTCTGGGTCCTCTGGCTCTGGGGGTTCTGTCCCTGGGTCTTCGGGCCGGGATTCTTCTGGCCGGGGGCCTGCTGCTCGGTGCTCACCCGGAACAGGCTAGTGGGAGGCGGTTGTCAGATCGGCGAGTTTCGCGAGGGTGGCGAGGTTGCGACCGGTGCCGGACGATTTCACGCGCGACCACTTCGCCACGAGCGGAGAGTTGGAAAAGCCCTCGGGCGTGTGCAGGTAGATGACGCGCCCGTCCACGCGCACCTCGGTTTCGCACTGGACGTCAACCATCAGCCGCTCCACCGCATTTCGCTCCGCGTCCGGGACCGGGCCGTCATGAAAGAAGACGTGTTCGAGTTTCGGTTCGGCCGGAGTGAAGGGGTTTGCCTCAAGAATCGCGACCAGCTCGTCCACCGACAGCACCACGGTGGGGATCTCGAAGCCAGCAAGACTCTCAAGGGTCCCCTGCACCTGGTCGCGCACGTGGCGTCGGTGGGCCGGGTCGCTGCCCCCCTCGGCGTCCAGGATGACATTGCCCGACTGGATGTAGGTCCGTACATCGCCGAAGCCGGACGCGGTGAGGGCGGCGCGCACCTCTGCCATCGGCAGCTTGTGCTTGCCCCCGACGTTGATGCCACGCAACAGGACGATCCAACAGGTCATGAGGCCATTGTGGTGGCTGCGGCGACCCAGTCCCACCCACCGTTGCGCTGTGCAGGGAGGCCTTCGGGCTTGAGGAGTCCGGCGTCGTGTTCGGCTGGGTCTATGCCGCGCACATGGTGGGAGCTGGTGCCGGAGCCCAAGTCTCCGGCGTGCTGTGCCAGCAGCACCAGGGCTACTTCATCGCCTGGGAGCTGTCCGCGGCGCTGTGCTTCTTCGCGGCAGGCATCGCGGCGACGATCCGACGGCACCGAACGGTGGGCCCCGGGACGCTGATCGCCACGCCGATGGTGTGAGGGCGGGTGTTGCAGATCAGCCCGCGGTGGTGCCTTGGGTAGGCTCCGGGGNNTGAGCGCTGCGATGGCTGCGGGTACATCCGTCCGTGCTGTGAGGGAGCCCCGTGCCCGATTCCCGGCGAGCGCTGAGCGGCACAGTCGCGGTTCGGCCAGTCTCGAACCGGCCTGTCGGGGCCGTCACCCGCGGCACCACCAACCCCAACCGGCTGCGGCGCGTCGACCGCTGGCTGGCGGGGCCACAAGCCGGGCGGTTGCGCGGTGGCGCTCCGGTGGTCGTGGACTTGGGCTACGGCGCCTACCCGGTCACCTCCTTGGAGATGCTGCAGCGGTTGCGGCCGGTGAACCCCCAGGTGCGGTTGTTGGGTATCGAGATCGACCCCGAGCGCGTGGCCGCCGCCCAGCACCTGGCCAACGACGACGTCGTCTTCGTCCGGGGTGGTTTCGAGCTGCCCCGGCCCACTGGGTGGCCAGCGCCGACCATCGTGCGGGCCTTCAACGTCCTGCGCCAGTACGACGAGGCGGAGGTCCCGGCCGCGTGGGACCTGCTGTGCCGCGGACTGGGCCCGGACGGGCTGCTGGTGGATGGGACCTGCGACGAGGTCGGGAGGCGCTGTACCTGGGTGGCGTTGGATCGAAGCGGACCCCTGAGCCTGACCATCTCGCTCAAGCTCGACGCCATGGAGCGTCCTTCCGATGTCGCGGAGCGGCTGCCCAAGGCGCTGATCCACCACAACGAGCCCGGAGAACGCGTCCACGGCTGGCTGCAGGCCCTGGACCGGGCGTGGGAGGTGCACGCCCCCTTGCGCGTCCATGGGGCGCGGCAGCGCTGGCTGGCCACCGTGAGCACCGTCAAGCAGGAGGGATGGCCGGTGCTCCACGGGCCAACCCGCTGGCGTCTCGGTGAGGTTGGCATCCCGTGGCGCTGCGTCAACGCTGATTGATCGGGCACAATTGTCGACGGCGCGGTTCTCGCGTCATCAACTGAATCTCCTGGAGGTACCCGTGGCCGGTGGTCTCGCCGCCCTGCTCGACGACGTCGCAGCCATCGCGAAGATGGCCAGCGCCGCCAGCACGAAGGCCGTTGGCCTGGTGGTGGACGACACAGCCGTCACGCCCCGCTACGTGGAAGGCCTGCAGCCCGCCCGCGAGCTGCCGATCATCTGGCGCATCGCCAAGGGCTCGATCGTCAACAAGATGATCATCCTGGTCGGCGCGATGGCGCTGAGCCAGTGGGCGGAGTGGCTGCTGGCCCCGATCCTGATGCTCGGTGGCGCCTACCTGTGCTACGAGGGTGTCGAGAAGATCTGGGAGATCATCTCCGGCCACGGGGGTGAGGACAAGAAGCCGGTCCTCGCCGAAGGTGCGGGGGAGACGGAGGCCGAGGACAAGCTCGTCCGCGGCGCCGTCACCACCGACTTCATCCTCTCGGCCGAGATCATGGTGCTGTCGTTGAAGGAGGTCGCCGAGTCCAGCTTCGTCGACCGTCTATTCGCCCTGTTGATCGTCGCCTTCGTCATCACCGCGCTCGTCTACGGAGTGGTCGCGCTGATCGTGAAGATGGACGACGCTGGCCTGAAGATGATCGAGTCCGGCAGGTCCGAGAACATGGGACGAATGCTGCTGAACGGCATGCCCAAGGTGATGTCGGTGCTCTCGACCGTCGGCATCGCCGCGATGCTGTGGGTGGGCGGACACATCCTGCTGACCAATGCCGCCGAGCTCGGCTGGCACGCCCCCTATGACCTGGTGCACCACCTCGAGGAGCCGGTCAGCGAGATCGCGAACGTCGGGGCATTCCTGGCCTGGTGCGTGAACACGCTGTGCTCGGCGCTGGTCGGGGTCATCGTCGGCGCGATCCTGGTCGCCCTGATGCACGTCCTGCCCTTCGGCAAGGGCCATGACGCGGAGACCGCCGACCCGAAGACCGCCGCGCACTGACTTTCGGCCCACCAACTCCAGCCGAACACAAGATCAGTCCCCCAAGGGCCAGATCCATCCTCGTCGACGGGGAGCGATCAGCCCTTTGGGGGACTGATGTGTTTGTGGGCGTCTGCGCGGCCAGGCGGCTCAGCCCTGCCGGCGGTTGCGCAGCCGCATCAGTTCCTGACGTTCGGACGCCGACAGCGCGTCCACGCCGCCGCCAGCGGAGATCTTGTCGAGCAGCTGGTCGAGCTTCTGCTGGTCGTTGGCCTTCTGCTGGCGGGTCTTGGCCGCCTTCTTCTGCTCGCGGGTCGGCTTGTGGCGCTTGGGTGCGCCCGGGATCCAGGCGAACTCGTGCAGCAGCCCGAGTCGACGGGCGATCACGGCGACCGCAACGAGGCTGAGCAGCATCGAGAACAGCCCCACCCAGTCAGCGCGTCCGATGGGGGAGAGCAGTTGCAGGGCCAGCAGCACTGCGCCCACGACCCAGGCGGGTATGCCGAAGAAGAACGGACGGTTGGGGTACTCGCAGATCCACAGCAGCAGGACGATGAACTGGATCATCCCCAGACCTGCGAGCCAGGTGCCCGAGGAGAAGGCCAGGCCGACGAGTGTCGCGGCAACCGTCATGGCGGCCCAGATACCGAGCAGCAGGTGAGCCATCTTCTTGCGCCCAAGTTGGCTCTCGAGTTCGGTGCCGAAGACCCAGAAGAAGAAGAGGTTCAAGATGGTCCACAGGCCGAGGTAGTTGGCCAGCGGCCAGGTGAACGGGCGCCAGACCTCACCCTGTGCGAGGGACCACGGGCTGTAGGCGAGGGAGTCCATGGCGCTGGCGTTGCCGCTCGCGCCGGTGAACACCGATACGAGCATGCTGAGCACGCCCACCGCGATGACGACCATGGTCGTCCCGAACTCGACGTTGCCGACCTTGAACCAGGGGTCGGTTGCTCGTCCGCCCATGCCGTAGAAGCTCATGGGGTCCAGTTTCCCAGAGTGCGCAAGAAGCCTCGGGACCGACGCCGTGTCGCCCGTCCGGGTGGGATCTGATCGCTGAGGGGTGAAGGTGCTTTCGTGTGTCGCAAGGGCCGCCGTAACCTGCCGGAATGAAGCCCACGCAGATCATCCTCGTCCGCCACGGCCAGTCGCAGGGCAATGTCGCGGCCGAACTGGCCAGCGCGGACCACCTGGAGCGGATCGACGTCCCGGCTCGCGACCCTGACATCGAGCTGTCGGAGCTGGGGGAGCGGCAGGCGACGGCGGTGGGGCACTGGCTGTCGGAGCTGGGCGAGGATGAGCGTCCGAGCATCGTGTGGACTTCGCCCTATCGACGCGCTCGCCAGACCGGTGAGATCGCGCTTCGGACAGCATCGTTCGAACTCAACTTCCGCGCGGACGAGCGGCTGCGTGATCGTGACATGGGCATCACGGACATGCTCACGGCCGCGGGTATCGAGGCCAAGTACCCCGAGGAGACCGAGCGCCGCGCCTGGATCGGCAAGTTCTACTACCGGCCGCCGGGCGGGGAGTCATGGGCCGATGTCGCGCAGCGCGTGCGGCAGGTGATGGCCGACATCGCGAACGCCAAGGACGAGGTGGTCCTGGTCACCGCGCACGACGTGGTCAACCTGCTGTTCTGTTACGTGGCGGAGGGCATGGACGAGTCGTCCGTGCTTGACCGCTCCAAGAACAACGGCCTGAAGAACGCCGCCATCTGCCGGCTGCAGGTTGACGACTCATCGCCGACCGGCTGGGTGGTCACCGCCTACAACATCGACGAGCACCTGGTCGACGAGGGCATCACGGTCACCGACCAGCCTGGTGCCTCGGACGAGGTCGGGCCCGACCCGTCGAATGCCGAACCATCCGTCGCCGAGGCCGAGATGCAGGAGGGATCCGAGCGTGGCTGAGGCCAGGGGAGGTACCCCCAAGAATCCAGAGATGGTGACCCCGGAGCTGTTGCGGGGTTGGCCCTTGCCAGTGCCG
>DGKN01000106.1 GCA_002387005.1 Propionibacteriaceae bacterium UBA4569 | reverse complement strand
ACCGTGTGGACCGACTCGAACCGCGAGCCGGTACTGAAGCCCGTGGCCGCGCAGTTCAAGGAGGACACGGGCATCACGGTCAAGCTCGTCGTCAAGGACTTTGGCAAGCTCGCGGACGACTTCGTCACCCAGGTGCCGACGGGCAAGGGGCCCGACGCCTCGATCATGCCTCACGACGCGACCGGTCGCCTGGTCCAGAACGGCGTGGCCGCCCCGATCGAGCTGGGCGACGCCAGCGCCTTCCAGGACGTCGCAGTGACGGCNNTACGGCGTGCCCTACTCCACCGAGAACATCGCCATCCTGCGGAACACGGCGCTTGCACCGGACGCCACCCCCGACACCTACGACGAGATGATCGCAAAGGGCAAGGAGATCGTCGCCGCCGGCAAGGCCAAGTACCCCTTCCTGGTCGGTCTGGACCCGAAGGCTTCCGACCCGTACCACCTGTACCCCTTCCAGACCTCCTTCGGTGCTCCGGTGTTCAACCTGACCGACGAGGGCTTCGATGCCTCCGCGCTCGCGATGGGCGGGGACAAGGGTGACGCCTTCGCCGAATGGCTGGCGGCACAGGGCAAGGCCGGAATCCTCAACCTGAACATCACGGGTGACATCGCCAAGGCGCAGTTCTACGCCGGCAAGGCGCCCTACTTCCTCACCGGGCCCTGGAACACCGCCGATGCAAAGGCCAAGGGCATCACCTACGCCATCGACCCGCTGCCCAAGGCGGGTGATTCCGACGCCCAGCCGTTCGTGACCGTTCAGGGTTTCGTGATGAGCGCCAAGACCACCAACTCTGTGGCCACCCAGAAGTTCCTGGTCGAGTACATCGGTTCCGAACAGGTACAGACGGCCCTGTACAAGGCGGGCAATCGCGCCCCCGCCAACAACGCTGCCTACGAGGCTGCCCAGTCTGACGCTGATGTCGCTGCTTTCGGTGAGGTGGGCGCCTCGGGCGTCCCGATGCCGAACATCCCGCAGATGACCAGCGTGTGGGAGGGCTGGGGCCAGGCCCAGGCCCAGATCATCGGGCAGAAGGCCTCCGACCCGGCCAAGACCTGGGAGTCGATGGTCACGGCCATCAATGCCAGGATCAAGTGATCGAGACCCAGTGACCACCCGGCGTTAGGCGACTAGGCCCTGGGGCGTGCACGGCACGCCTCAGGTCCGATGCCGTCGATTCGCCCAGACCCAACGAAGGGCCATGAGTACCGCAACCACCAACCCCAACGGCGAGACGCGGGAGAGGGCCATCCACAAGGCCCAGACCACGTACTCGGCCGGCGCACTTCCATGGATCATCAAGATCACCGTTCTGGGCGCACTCGACGCCTTCCTCGTGATGGGCGCCTTCACCGCGGTGGCGCACGGCGCGTGGTGGATCCTCGCGGCGATCGTGCTCCTGCTGCTGACGCTGAACCTGATCTACCTGCCGCCCAATCGGATGCTCCCGGCCAAGTACCTGTACCCCGGCCTGGTGTTCCTGACGATCTTCAGCCTCGGCGTCATCCTCTACACCGTCTACATCTCCTTCACCAACTACGGCGATGGGCACAACTCGTCCAAGTCGGACGCCGTGGCCGCCATCCAGGCCAACAACACCACCCGCGTGCCGGGATCGAAGGCCTACAAGTCCGCTGTCGCCCTCAGGGATGGCAAGCTCCAACTGGTCGTGGTCGACCCTGACACCAAGGACGTCGAGGCCGCACCCGACGGCGAGGTGCTGCAGAAGGTCGAGGGTGCCGAGCTGACGAGCTTGGGGGCGGTCAAGACGCTACCCGGGTACCAGGTGCTCACCTTCTCCGAGGTGACTGCCCGCACCCAGGAGGTCGCAGCCCTGAAGGTCAAGGTCGACGACGACACCAATTCCGGCTTCATCCGCACCACCACCGGCTCGGCCGCCTACCTCTACAAGTCGACGATGACCTATGACGAGGCCGCCGACACCTTCACCGACGCCAAGGGGACGACCTACCTCGACTCCGGTCGCGGATCCTTCGTCAGCGACTCCGGCCAGCGGATCGAACCGGGCTGGAAGGTCGGTGTGGGCTTCGAGAACTTCCAGCGGGCCTTCACCAACCAGGACATCCGTGGACCCTTCCTGAAGGTCNNGGTGTTCACCACCTTCGCCCTGGGCCTGTTCCTGGCGATCATGTTCAACGAACCGCGGATGCGTGGCCAGAAGATCTACCGCGTGCTGATGATCCTGCCCTACGCCTTCCCCGGCTTCCTGTCTGCATTGGTCTGGGCGGGTCTGTTCAACCAGGAGTTCGGCTTCATCAACGAGGTGCTGCTCAATGGAGCACGCATCCCTTGGCTCACCGATCCGGTGTGGGCCAAGGTCGCGGTGCTGCTGGTGAACCTGTGGCTCGGTTTCCCCTACATGTTCCTGGTCGCGACCGGGGCCCTGCAGTCCATCCCGGACGACGTGCTGGAGGCGGCCCGGATGGACGGTGCAAGCGCCTGGCAGACCTTCCAGCAGATCAAGCTGCCGCTGCTGATGGTTCCGCTGGCTCCGCTGTTGATCAGCTCGTTCGCCTACAACTTC
The DNA here is from genome assembly GCA_002387005.1 of Propionibacteriaceae bacterium UBA4569. GTDB lineage: Bacteria > Actinomycetota > Actinomycetes > Propionibacteriales > Propionibacteriaceae > Luteococcus > Luteococcus sanguinis. Next base: position 28,093 of record DGKN01000106.1, on the reverse strand, counting down.
AACAACTTCGTGTTGATCTACCTGCTCACCAACGGCGGACCGCAGTTCACCGGGACCTCGCTCAATGTAGGCGCCACAGACCTGCTCATCTCGATGGTGTTCAAGGTCGCCGGTTTCGGTGGCGGCAACCATGACTACGGCTTGGCCAGTGCCTTCGCCATCATCATCTTCTTCATCATCGGCGGTGTCTCATACCTTGGCTTCCGCCAGACCAAGACCCTGGAGAACCTGAACTGATGTCCACGATCACTGCACACGACGGCAGCGCGATCGAGCTGCCCCCTCAGCCGAAGACGGGATTCGGGAAGTGGATGGCGCGCATCGGGTGGCGGCACCTCATCGGCTTGCTCGCCGTGGTGTTCTCCGCGTTCCCGCTGGTCTACGTCCTCTCCGCCTCGTTGAACCCGGCTGGCACGCTGACCGGTTCCAACAAGTTGTTCGACGCGGTGAGCGCCGAAAACTATCGCAAGCTTCTCGCCGACGAATCACGGCCCTATCTCAAGTGGTACCTGAACACGATCGTGATCGCGGCGGTGAGCGCCGTCTCCACGGTGATGATCGGCGCCTGCGCCGCCTACGCATTCAGCCGTATGCGGTTCAAGGGCCGTCGTCCGGGCCTGATGGCCCTGCTGCTGGTCCAGATGTTCCCCGCCCTCCTCACGGTGGTGGCCATCTTCCTGCTGCTCACCAACCTGGGCGACGTGTTCCCGAGTCTGGGCGTCGGCTCTCGGCTCGCCCTCATCCTGGTCTACTTGGGCGGCGCACTGGGCACCAACACCTACCTGATGTACGGCTNNTTCTTCAACACGGTGCCGCCCTCGCTCGACGAGGCGGCCCGGGTCGACGGCGCCGGTCATGCCCGGATCTTCTTCACCATGATCCTCCGGCTGGTGGCGCCGATCCTCGCCGTGGTGGGCCTGCTGAGCTTCAACGGCACCTTCACCGAGTTTGTCATCGCCTCGGTCATCCTGGGCACCGACTCCTCGAAGTCCACGCTGCCCATCGGCCTCTACCAGTACGTCTCGACCGAGAACAACACCTATTGGCCCATCTTCTCCGCAGGAGCCGTGCTGGCGGCCATCCCCGTGATGGCACTGTTCCTGTGGCTCCAGAAGTACATCGTCGGTGGCCTGACCGCGGGCTCCGTCAAGTAGCTCTGGACCTTTCACCCAACGACCCGTTCCCGCTTGTCGGGGGCGGGTCGTTCGTCGTCCGTGAGCAGTTTTCGACACACCCCACCCCCCCCCCCCATGCCCATCGGGGCAGGCATATGGTCGAGTCGAGACGGTGTCAGAACCGCCCCAGCCACACGGCGTCCGGCAAGGGCGCCCCGCACGTGACTGCACGACTCAATGAAGAGGAACATCGTGACCAGCACTGGATGGGACCACACCCCCAGCGAAGAACCGGCGCGCCGCGGCGTGCGCCGCCACCTGCCCACCCTGCTCGCCGCTGCACCCTTGCTGGCGTTGGCTGGCTGTGGTGACGGAGGAGGTTCGCCGGGCACCACCGAGCACGCGGGCGGCGAGGCCAACCTGCAATTGCCCGACCTCTCCCTAGCCCACTTCTTCGGCATGTCCGGGCGCACCCTGCTGATGTTCGGTCTGGTCGTCTGCCTGGCCGGCATCGCCTTCGGCGTCGCCACCTTCGCCCAACTGCGCAACATGCCCGTCCACCGCTCGATGCGAGAGATCAGCGAGCTGATCTACGCCACCTGCAAGGCCTACCTGGTGCAGCAGGCGAAGTTCCTGATGCTTTTGTGGTGCTTCATCGCGGCGGTCATCTTCGTCTACTTCCTGTTCCTGATGCACATGCCGCTGTGGCGGGTGCTGGTCGTCCTGCTGTTCAGCCTGATCGGCATGGCCGGCTCCTTCGGCATCGCCTGGTTCGGCATCCGCGTCAACACCTTCGCGAACTCCCGCTCGGCGCACGCCTCGCTGGCCGGCAAGCCCTACCCCACCTTCGACATCCCGATGCGCTCTGGCATGAGCGTCGGCATGGTGCTGATCAGCGTCGAACTGCTGATGATGCTCGTGATCATGCTCTTCCTGCCCGGCAACCTGGCCGGCTCCTGCTTCATCGGCTTCGCGATCGGTGAGTCGCTCGGCGCCTCGGCCCTGCGCATCGCCGGCGGCATCTTCACCAAGATCGCCGACATCGGCTCCGACCTGATGAAGATCGTGTTCAAGATCAAGGAGGACGACGCCCGCAACCCCGGCGTCATCGCGGACTGCGTCGGTGACAATGCCGGTGACTCAGTCGGCCCCTCCGCGGATGGCTTCGAGACCTACGGCGTGACCGGCGTCGCGCTGATCACCTTCATCCTGCTCGCCGTCAACGAGGCGACCGCTGGCGCGAACTACCAGACCACCCAGGTCACCTTGCTGGTGTGGATCTTCTTCATCCGCGTGGTCATGGTGGTCGCGTCCTTCCTGTCCTATCTGGCCAACCAGGCCATCTCGAAGGCCCGCTATGCCGATGCCGACGAGATGGACTTCGAGAAGCCGCTGTCCAACCTGGTCTGGCTGACCTCAGCGGTCTCGATCGTGCTGACCTACCTCACCAGCTTCGCGATGATCCACTCACTCGGCGACGGGACGCTGTGGTGGAAGCTCGCGACGATCATCTCCTGCGGCACGCTGGCCGGCGCCCTGATCCCCGAGCTGGTCAAGGCCTTCACGTCGACCAACTCCCGCCACGTGCAGGAGGTCGTCGTCTCGGCCAAGGAGGGTGGTTCCTCGCTGGACATCCTCTCGGGCCTGGTGGCGGGCAACTTCTCCGCCTATTGGATCGGCACCGCAATCATCGGCCTGATGGCGGTCGCGTACGGCATCTCCACCCTCGGCCTCGGTGCGCTGATGGTGGCCCCCGCCGTGTTCGCGTTCGGCCTGGTGGCCTTTGGCTTCCTGGGCATGGGCCCGGTCACCATCGCCGTCGACTCATACGGCCCGGTCACCGACAACGCGCAGAGCGTCTACGAGCTGTCGACCATTGAGCAGATCCCAGACGTCGAGGACGAACTGAAGCGTGACTTCGGCTTCGACGTGCAGTGGGACCGCGCCAAGCACTTCCTGGAGCTCAATGACGGCGCCGGCAACACCTTCAAGGCGACCGCCAAGCCCGTCCTGATCGGCACCGCCGTCGTCGGTGCCACCACGATGATCTTCTCGATCATCATGGGCCTCACCAAGGGCATGACCGACCAGGCGGCGGTAGCCTCGCTCTCGCTGCTGCATGCCCCCTTCCTGCTCGGCCTGATCATGGGCGGCGCGATCATCTATTGGTTCTCGGGCGCGTCCATGCAGGCGGTCACCACCGGCGCCTACCGGGCCGTGGAGTTCATCAAGGACAACATGCACCTGGACGGGGTGACCAAGGCCTCGACCGAGGACTCGAAGCGCGTCGTCCAGATCTGCACCCAGTACGCGCAGAAGGGCATGTTCAACATCTTCATGGGCGTCTTCTTCGCCACCTTGGCCTTCGCCTTCGCCGACCCCTACTTCTTCATCGGCTACCTGATCTCGATCGCGCTGTTCGGTCTCTACCAGGCCATCTTCATGGCCAATGCCGGCGGCGCCTGGGACAACGCCAAGAAGATCGTCGAGGTCGACCTGGCCGCCAAGGGCACCCAGCTGCACGATGCCTCGGTGGTCGGCGACACGGTCGGCGACCCCTTCAAGGACACCTCCTCGGTGGCGCTGAACCCGGTCATCAAGTTCACGACCCTGTTCGGCCTGCTGGCCGTCGACCTCGCCGTCTCGATCACCAACAAGTCGATCACCCACGTGCTCGCGGCGGTCTTCTTCGTTGCCAGCGCCTGGTTCGTCTACCGCTCCTTCTACGGGATGCGGATCGGCAACACCATGGCCCAGGTGCACGACTCGCTGGCGGATGAGATCGCCCACATCCACGAGTTGGAGGCCGTGGAGGAGGCGGCCCAGCGCGGAAACTGAGCCATCCGAAGCACCACTCCAATCCCAGCAGTGGCGCAACGCATGTCCATCTCCCGTCGTACCCTGCTTGCTCGGCGCCAGCAGTTCGACGGCACCCGCGTCCGGCCGTCCACCTCCTCGGTGGGCGGCCGGTCGCCGTCCGGGCCCGATAGGCTCAAGCCGTGCGTTACATCTCCACGCGATCGACCTCCGGTGAGCCGGGGCTGCCCTTCTGCGACATCCTGCTCGAGGGCCTGGCCCCGGACGGTGGGTTGTACCTGCCCGAGAGCTACCCGCAGATCGGCGACCGGCTGGGCGAACTGCGCGAGACCCTGGACCGCGACGGCTACGCCGAGGTCGGTTTCCAGTTGCTGAGCCTGTTCATCGACGACATCCCCGCCGACGACCTGCGCGGCATCTGCCAGCGAGCGTGGAGCCCCGAAGTGTTCGGAACCACCGAGGTGGTCCCGGTGACGCGGCTTGGCGAGGGTCCCTTGTGGCTGGCACACCTGTCCAATGGCCCCACGGCAGCCTTCAAGGACATGGCGATGCAGCTGCTCGGGCAGCTCTTCGAGTACGAACTGGCCCGCCGTGGCCGCGAGCTCACGATCGTCGGGGCCACCAGCGGTGACACCGGATCTGCCGCCGAGTACGCGATGCTCGGACGACAGGGCGTGCGCGTCTTCATGCTCTCCCCCAAGGGCCGGATGAGCCCTTTCCAGCAGGCGCAGATGTTCGGCATCGACGACCCCTCGATCGTCAACATCGCCGTCGAGGGTGTCTTCGACGACTGCCAGGACATGGTCAAGGCCGTGAGCAATGACCTGGTCTTCAAGGCCAGGCACAACGTCGGTGCGGTGAACTCGATCAACTGGGCACGGCTGGTCGCCCAGGTCGTCTACTACGTCGTCTCCTGGTTGCGCGTCACCACCGCCGACAACCAGGTCATCGACGTGTGCGTCCCTTCCGGCAACTTCGGCAACATCTGCGCCGGCCACATCGCCCGCCAGATGGGCCTGCCGATCGACGTGCTGCTGCTGGCCACGAACGAGAACAATGTGCTCGCCGAGTTCTTCGACACCGGCGTCTACCGGGTGCGCTCGTCGGCCGAGACGCACGAGACCAGCTCGCCGTCGATGGACATCTCCAAGGCGAGCAACTTCGAGCGCTTCGTCTTCGACCTGCTGGGTCGCGACGGCGCCCGGACCAACGACCTGTTCGGCGTGCAGCTGGCCCATGAGGGCTTCTTCGACCTGTCCGACACGCCGGAGTTCGCCTCCGTCCGGGAGCGCCATGGCTTCGTCGCGGGCTCGTCCACCCACGCCGACCGGGTGGCGACGATCCGCCGGACGCTGGACGAGTACGGCGTGCTGGTCGACCCGCACACCGCCGATGGCGTGCACGTCGCCAGCCAGTTCTTGGCGCGTCATGGTGACGCGTTGCCGATGGTGGTGCTGGAGACCGCGCTGCCGGTCAAGTTCGCGGGCACCATCCGCGAGGCGATCGGGCGTGACCCCGAGGTGCCCCCGGGCTTCGCCCACCTGGCCGGGCTCGGACGCCATGTCGTCGAGCTGGAGGCCGACGCGCAGGCACTGAAGCAACTCATCGCCGAACACGCGTAGGCTGTGGCGGTGCCTGAACCCCTCGATGTCGCGCTGGACCTGAGCGACGTGGTCGTGACGTTCGGAGACAAACCCGCACTCAACGGCATGTCCCTGACGGCCCGCCGTGGCCGCATCACCGCAGTTCTGGGCCCGAATGGCGCCGGCAAGACCACCATGATTCGCTGCTGCACCGGCCTGGTGATCCCCGAATCCGGGACGATCACCGTGCTGGGGCACCCCGCCGGCAGCACCGAAGCCGCCACCCGGATCGGTGTGATGCCCCAGTCCACGGGCGCGTGGTCCGGGATCGGCGCCGGTGAGCTGCTTCACTACCTTGCTGGTCTGTACGCCGACCCCCAGCCGGTCGACCAGGTGATGCGCCTGCTCGGTATCAACGACTTCGCCACCACCCCCTACCGGCGCCTGTCCGGCGGGCAGCAGCAGTCGGTCAACTTGGCGGGCGCGATCATCGGACGTCCGGAACTGGTCTTCCTCGATGAGCCCACCGCAGGCATGGACCCGCACGTGCGACGCCACACCTGGGGCGTGATCCGCGCCCTGCGCGACGCTGGCGTGGCGGTTTTGCTGACCACCCACGGGATGGACGAGGCAGAACGGCTGGCCGACTACGTGTGGATGGTCGACCAGGGCCACGTCGTCGTCCACGGGACGGTGCCCGAGATGACCAGGGGACAGGGTCTGGAGGACGTCTTCCTGGCCAACACCACCCCCCGCGTCGGAGGCGCGCGATGAGCCTCGACTTCACACCCCGTCCTACCGCCGCCGACCGCGCGACGATGATCCGCCGGCACGGCCTGACGGAGGCGAAGCTGATCCTGCGCAATGGGGAACAGTTGCTCGTCGCACTGGTCGTCCCGCTCGGGCTGCTCGTATTCGGACGCTTCGCCGGTGGCCGTTACGGCATCACCGAGGAGAACATCGCTCCCAACGTGCTGGCGCTGGCCATCTTCAGTTCCTGCTTCACCTCGCTGGCCATCGCCACCGCCTTCGAACGTCGGTACGGCGTCCTGGAACGGCTCTCGGCCACGCCCCTGGGACGCACCGGGCTGCTCACCGGCAAGGCGCTGGGCATCACCATGATCGCCACCGGACAGGTCGTGCTCCTGGCAATGGTCGGCCTGGTGCTGGGTTGGCGTCCACACCCCACACTGGCGCAGTCGGTGGTGCTGCTGCTGTGCGCGCCACTGGCAATGTTCGTCTTCGCGAACCTCGCGCTGACAATGGCCGGACTGTTGCGCGCCGAGGCGACCCTGGCCCTGGCCAACCTGCTCTACCTGGCCGGCATGATGGCCGGCGGCATCATGTGGCCCGTGGCCAGCTTCCCGGCGCCGGTGCGTCCCGCCGTCGCCGCGCTGCCAACCGGGGCCCTGGGTGAGGCCCTGCGCAACTGGAGCAACGGAGCGACGAACTGGTGGTCGCTGGCCGCTCTGCTGCTCTGGGCCGTGGTCTCGTACCTGCTGGCCCGCAAGACCTTCCGCTGGACTTCCTAGGAGCATCTCGATGAACAAGCTGTTCGGCACCACCGGTGCGCTGCGCAATTGGGCGATCGCCTCGCTGGTGGCCAACTGCGCCCTGATCGTCACCGGCGCGGTGGTGCGGCTGTCGGGGTCCGGGCTGGGCTGCCCGACCTGGCCGAAGTGCGACCAGGCCTATGTGCCCAAGGGCGTCGACAGCTACCACCCGCTCATCGAGTTCGGCAACCGGCTGCTGACCTTCGTGCTGATCGCGCTGGCCATCGCCGTCCTCGTGGCCGCCTATCGCACCCACGCGTCGCGTCGGGTGAAGCTGCTCAGCTGGTATGCCCTGGCCGGGCTGCCACTGCAGGGGGTCGTCGGCGGAATCACCGTGCTCACCCAACTCAACCCGTGGGTGGTGGCACTGCACCTGCTGCTGTCGATCTGGCTGATCGTGGTGTGCACGCGGCTGGTGCGGGCCATTGCAGGCTCGCCCGTCGAGGCCCTCCCCGAGGGGCTGCGACGACTCGTCCAGCTGCTGTTCTGGGTGATGATGGTCGTGATCTGGCTGGGGACGGTCGTCACCGGCGCCGGACCGCACGCGGGTGACCACGGCGCCCAGCGCAATGGCCTGGAGATCTTGTCGGTGGCCCGTCTGCACGCCCTGTTCGTCTGGGTGGTCGTGGGTCTGACGCTGATCCTGCTGGTACAGGCCTCCCGCCGTGGCTTCGCGCTGACCCGCAAGTACCTGCTCGTGCTGCTCGGGACGGTGCTGCTGCAGGGCGCCATCGGCTACGCCCAGTTCTTCCTGGGCGTGCCGGTCGGATTGGTGGCGCTGCACATGGTCGGCATCGCTGTGGTCACCGTCGCCGTCGCGTGGCTGGACGACGGGTCAATCGTCGCTCGATAGCTGACCCCCCGGCGCTGGTCACGCCAGCGTCGTGGCCAGCCTCGGCAGCGTCCGTGCAGGTGTGCGAACACGCCCCGAGAACCTACGTGGCCGCCCGGCAGGTCAGAAGACGAGCGGGTCGATCGCGGCGGCGATGAACACCAGCGCCAGGTAGGAGTTGCTCCAATGGAACAGACGCATCGGCTTCAGCTGGGCGTCGGTCAAGCCAGCCCGGGCGCGGACCAGCAGCTGGATCGCCTCCCAGATGAAGACGAGTCCCGTGCCGCCGGCGATGGCCGGGTAGAGCCAACCGGTGTGCGCAGCAGGCCACAGCCCCAAGGAGGTCGCCACCGTGAGCACCGAGTAGAACAGGATCCGCCAGCACACGCCCACCGCGTCCATCACGACGGGAAGCATCGGCACCTCGGCGGCCGCGTAGTCCTCGCGGTATCGGAAGGCGAGCGCCCAGGTGTGCGGCGGGGTCCAGAAGAAGACGATCAGGAAGAGGATGATCGGGGGCCAGGCCACCGCACCGGTCACCGAGGTCCAGCCGATCAGGGGCGGGAAGCAACCGGCGATACCGCCCCAGACGATGTTCTGGCTGGTGCGACGCTTCAGCAGCATCGTGTAGATGAAGACGTAGAAGGCATTGGCAGCCAGGGCCAGACCGGCCGAGAGCCAGTTCGCACCGAGCCCCAGGATCAGCGACGAGACGATGCACAGCACGGCACCGAAGACGACGGCCTTCCAGGTGTCCACCTGGTGGCGTGGCATCGGGCGGCGCCGGGTGCGGCGCATCACCTCGTCGATGTCACGGTCGAGCACGCAGTTGAAGACATTGGCCGAACCGGCCGAGAGCATGCCGCCGACCATGGTCACCAGCACCAGCGTCAGCTTGGGAACCCCACCGGCAGCAAGGAACATCGCGGGCGCGGTGGTGACCAACAGCAGCTCGATGATCCGCGGCTTCGTGAGCGAGACATAGGCCTTCACCACGTCGCCGAAGGTGGCGGGACGATCATCCTCGATCGTCACGTCCGGCCCCGCCGGACGAATGGTGTCGTGAAAGCTCAACTCGCGGTCCTCCCAGTCTCCGGAGGAGTCTACGCCGAAACGCCCCCGGGACCGATTTGATGGTTCAACCACCTACCGGGACGGGGCCATGGCTGGGTTGGGTGCACGGCCCTAGAGTTGGTGACACGGTCAGCCACGAGTGATGGAGGAAGTCCATGAAAGACCAGAACCGCCTGCATGATTCGAGCCAGCTGAATGACCCAAGCGGACTGCCTGATCAGACCCAGAATGCGCGGCTGCAGGCCCTGGCCGAGGCGGGGGTGTCCATCTGGCTGGACGACCTGTCCCGCGACCGGCTCAACACAGGGAACCTTGCCGAGCTGATCGCCACCTCCAGCGTCACCGGCGTCACCACCAACCCCACGATCTTCGCCGCCGCCTTGGCCAACGGCCGGGCCTACGCCGAGCAACTGGCCGGCCAGTCCGACGTCACCGAAGCCATTCGCACCTTGACCACCACCGACGTCCGCGATGCCTGCGACCTGTTCGCCGACATCAGCGAACAGACCGACGGCGTTGATGGCCGCGTCTCGATCGAAGTGGAGCCGGGCCTGGCCCGCGACACCGAGGGAACCGCCACCCAGGCCAAGGAGCTGTACGAGCTCGTCGACCGCCCGAATGTCCTGATCAAGATCCCCGCCACCCGCGAGGGCCTTCCCGCGATCCGCCGGACGCTGGCCGAGGGCATCAGCGTGAACGTGACGCTGATCTTCTCCATCGAGCGCTACAAGGAGGTCATGGACGCGTGGCTGGGCGGCCTTGAGGATGCGCTGGAGGCTGGCCGTGACATCGACGAGATCCACTCGGTCGCGTCCTTCTTCGTCAGCCGGGTGGACGCCGAGGTCGACAGGCGCCTGGACGCCATCGGCACCGACGAAGCCATTGCCCTCAAGGGCGAGGCCGGGATCGCCAATGCCCGGATCGCCTATGCCGCCTGGCTCGAGGTGATGACCTCCGAGCGCTGGGGGCGCCTGAAGGCTCGCGGGGCGCACTCCCAGCGTCCGCTGTGGGCATCGACGGGGGTAAAGAACCCCGACTACGACGACACCATGTACGTCACCCAACTGGTGGCCGACGGCTGCGTCAACACCATGCCCGAGAAGACGCTCCGGGCGGTCGCCGACCACGGCGAGGTCATCGGCGACACGATCACCAACAACGTCGACGACGCGATCGACGTCATGGGCAATCTGGCCGAGGTGGGCATCGACCTCGACGACGTCGTCGAACAGCTCGAGGACGAGGGCGTGTCCAAGTTCATCACCAGCTGGGACGAGTTGGTCGCTACGGTGGGTGCGGCCATGGGCCAGGCCCACTCCTGAACTGCACGCCTGAGCCCCGCACCTTCCCCACCCGGTACCACGAGGAGAACGATGAGCGACACCGCTCGCACCAACCCCCTGCGCGACCCGCAGGACCGACGGCTTCCGCGCATCGCCGGACCCTGCGTGCTGGTCATCTTCGGCGTCACGGGTGACCTTTCCCGCAAGAAGCTGATGCCGGCCGTCTACGACTTGGCCAACCGGGGGCTGCTGCCCCCGGGCTTCGGCCTGGTGGGCTTCGCCCGCCGCGACTGGGCCGACCAGGACTTCGCCAAGGTGGTGCACGACGCGGTCAAGCAGTACGCGCGAACGCCCTTCCGCGAGGAGGTCTGGCAGCAGCTGCTCGAGGGCATCCGCTTCGTCCCCGGAGAGTTCGGGGACGACGCAGCCTTCGAGACGCTCAAGGAAACCGTCCAGACCCTCGACGAGGAACGCGGCACCGGGGGCAACCATGCGTTCTACCTGTCCATCCCCCCGGGCTACTTCGACGACGTGGTGGGCCAGCTGCGCAAGCACGGGCTGGCCGACCAGCGCCAGGGCCAGTGGAGCAGGGTCATCATCGAGAAGCCCTTCGGGCACGACCTGGACAGCGCCCGGGAGCTGAACCGCGTGGTCTCGGATGTCTTCCCGCCGGAGTCGGTCTTCAGGATCGACCACTACCTCGGCAAGGAGACGGTGCAGAACATGATGGCGGTGCGGTTCGCCAACCAGATGTTCGAACCCTTGTGGAACAACAACTACATCAGCCACGTGCAGATCACGATGGCCGAGGACATCGGCATCGGTGGCCGGGCGGGCTATTACGACGGCATCGGCGCGGCCCGCGACGTGATCCAGAACCACCTCTTGCAGCTGATGGCGCTCACCGCGATGGAGGAGCCAAACTCCTTCGAGGCCAGCCAGTTGCGCGTCGAGAAGCAGAAGGTGCTGTCGGCGGCCCGCACCCCGAAGGATCTGGCCGCGCACACCGCTCGGGGCCAGTACCTGGCTGGCTGGCAGGGTGGGCAGAAAGTAGTCGGCTTCCTGGAGGAGGAGGGCATCAAGCACGACTCCACAACCGAGACCTATGCGGCGGTCCGCGTCGACATCGACAACCGTCGCTGGGCGGGCGTCCCCTTCTACCTGCGCACCGCCAAGCGGATGCCACGCCGGGTCACCGAGATCGCGCTCAACTTCAAGCGTGCCCCGCACCTGCCGTTCACCGACACCGAGAAACTGGGGACCAATGCCCTGGTGATGCGGATCCAGCCGGACGAGGGCATCACGATGCGCTTCGGCGCCAAGGTGCCGGGCACCCAGATGGAGATCCGCGAGGTCAGCATGGACTTCGGCTACGGGGGTGCCTTCACCGAGTCGTCCCCGGAGGCCTACGAGCGGCTGATCCTGGACGTCCTGCTGGGCGACCCGCCGTTGTTCCCGCAGCACGAGGAGGTGGAGCTGTCATGGCAGCTGCTCGACCCCGTGCTCGACTTCTGGGCCGACCAGCCCGGGCAGCCCGAGGGATACCTTTCGGGCACCTGGGGCCCGAAGAGCGCGGACGAGATGTTGGCCCGCGACGGCTTCGCCTGGCGTCGTCCCTGACAAGGAGAGACATGATCATCGAACTCACCCAGACCAGCGCCAGCCAGGTCAACCAGTCGTTGCTGAAGGCCCGGAGCCAGTCCGGCACCTCGGGGCTGGCCTTCACCATGGTCGTCGTCACCGATTCCACCAACTACGACAAGGTGCTCACCGCCTGCCTCGAGGCAGCACGGGAGCACCCCTCCCGCATCCTGGTCGTGGTCGAGAATGCCCGCCGGAATGCTGCGCGGCTGGACGCAGAGATCCGCTGCGCCGACGGGTTCCCCGGGGACGTGGTGACGCTGCGCGTCAGCGGTGAGCTGGTGGAGCACTCCGGATCGATCGTGCTGCCGCTGCTGCTGCCCGACTCCCCCACCGTGGTGTGGTGGCCCAATGAGTCGCCCGTCCGCCCCGCCGATGACCAGATTGGTGCCCTCGGCACACGCCGGATCACCGATGCATCCGGCGACAAGGACCCGCTGGCGGCGCTCCAGGTGCGCGCCGACAACCTGACCCCCGGCGACACGGACCTGACCTGGACGCGCCTGACGCCATGGCGTGCACTGCTGGCCGCCTCCTTGGATCAGTTTCCCGCCACCATCAAGAGCGCCGTCGTCGAGGCCGACCGGGACAATGCCCCGGCCGAGCTGATGGCGGCCTGGCTGGAGGCGCGGCTGGGGGTGGAGGGGGTCCGCAAGGACACCGAAGGGCCGGGCATCACGGGTATCCGCCTGGCCACGCCCGCCGGTGACATCGAGGTGGTCCGCGGTTCCAGCGCCACCGCTGCGCAGTACTCCGTCCCCGGCCAGCCCCAGCGGATGGTCGCCCTGAAGCGGCGCGACATCAACGAGCTGATCGCTGAGGAGCTGCGGCGGATGGACGCCGACGGCATCTTCGAGCAGGCGGTTCAGATGCTGCGCACGCGCAGCGAGCGCGCCTCGCGGAAGGCACCCGTGAAGAAGGCTGCCGCCAAGAAGAACCGCGCAGGGAAGGCAGCCGCGGGCACATCACCGGCCCACACGACGGACAAGCGATCGGGGCGGAACTGATGACCAGGGTGCTGCGCCACCAGAGCGCGGACGAGATGACCGAGGCGGCCGCCCGTCGCCTCTTGGATCGCCTGATCGCACTGCAGCAAGAGCAGGAGACCGTGCACCTGTGCCTGGCCGGTGGCACCACCGCACTGCGCGTGTATGACGCCTTCGCCGACCTGGTCCCTGAGTCGGGCCTGCAACCGGGGAAGCTGACGCTGTGGTGGGGCGACGAGAAGTACGTGCCCCCGACCGATGCCGAGCGCAACTCGCTGCAATCCTTGGCAGTGTTGGCACGGACCTTGCCGATCAATGTCTCGCAAACGCACCCGATTCCCGCCCCCACGGGTTCGGATGATCCCTCCGAGGCGGCCTTTGCCTACGCCCAGGAGTTGGGCGACGTGACCTTCGACATCTGCCTGCTGGGCATGGGAGCGGATGGCCATGTTGCTGCCCTCTTCCCGCACAGCCCAGCACTGGAGGCAGCGGGACTGGCCTATGGCGTCACCGACGCCCCGGTCGAACCAGTCGAGAGGGTCACTCTCACGCTCAACGCCATCAACCGCTCCAAGAGCGTGTGGCTCTTCGTGGAGGGTGAGGCAAAGGTTGAGGCCCTGCGGGGTGCCCTGGCCGGCGACCCAGACCTCCCCGCCTCACACGTCCGCGGGACCGACGAGACACTGTGGTTCATCGACCCGGCCGCCAGCGGGGACCTGCCGTCCTTCCGTTGCGCCTTCTGAGACCTCCAGCACACCGTCCCACGAACCCACGCAGGACAACGAACTCCCACCAATGAACGAACCGCCGGGCACCCGAGGGTGTCCGGCGGTTGTTGGTGAACATGACTCAGTAGAAGATCTCTCCCCGGGCGCGACGGGCGCGCAGGCCGGCGACGGCTTCGGCCAGGATGTCAGCTGCCTCCTGGTCGGAACGGCGCTCCTTCACATAGGCCAGGTGCGTCTTGTAGGGGAGGATCTTCGGCGGCGGCGGGGGATTTTGCGAGTCAGTGTTGGCCGGCAGCCCACACCGGGGGCAGTCCCAGCTCTCCGGCACCTGGGCGTCGGCGGAGAAGGCCGGACGCGTCTCGTGCCCATTGGCGCAGAAGAAGGAGACGTACAGCCGGGGGGCGGTGTCGCCCCGCTCTGCCTCGCCCATGGGTCCGGCACCGACGCGGCTACCGCGGATGGCGCTGCCACCTGCCACTTGTCACTCCTATGTAGTGCTGTGTTCGGCCGCGCCCCCGTGCGCGGCGATGAAGGGGTTTCGTGAGGGTTCGTCAGCCGGCGCGGTACAGCACCAGCAGACCGATGATCGTGGCCAGCCACACGAGGCCGACGATGATGGTCAGCCGGTCCAGGTTGCGCTCGGCAACCGAGGTACCGCCCATCGACGTCGACATGCCGCCACCGAACAGGTCGGACATGCCACCACCGCGACCCTTGTGCAGCAGGACGAACAGGCTCAGGATGACGTCCACGACGATCAGGATGATCGACAGGGTCATCAGGGGCCAGGTCATCAGCGGCAGAATCACGTGGGAAAGCGTAACCCACGCCCTTGTCTTTTCCACATTCACCCCCGACGCAGCCCAGCCGTGGGGCAAGCCCTTCCCCTCCTGCCCAACGCAACAGGGCGCCTCCCCTTTGGGGGTGGCGCCCTGTTGGTGGTTGCAGGGCGACGATCAGCCGACCTGCGGGAGCGCGTAGAAGCGGACGATGCCCGCGAACTCCTCCGGGTCGAGGCTGGCGCCACCGACGAGTGCGCCGTCGACGTCCGGCTTGGCCATCAGCTCGCCGACGTTCGCGGCCTTGACCGAGCCGCCGTACTGGATGCGCACGGCCTCGGCGGTGGGGGCGTCGTACAGCTCGCCGATGCANNGGTCGCCACCTCGCCGGTGCCGATGGCCCAAACGGGCTCGTAGGCGATCACGAGGTCGGCGACCTGGGCGGCGTCGATGCCCGCGAGGGCACCCTTGACCTGGTCGAGGGTGTAGGTGACCTGGTTGCCCGCCTTGCGGATGTCCAGACCCTCGCCCACGCAGATGATCGGCGTGATGCCGTACTCGATGGCCTTCTTGGCCTTCGCGTTGACGACCTCGTCGGTCTCACCGTGGTACTGGCGACGTTCGGAGTGGCCGACGGCGACGTACTTGCACGCGAGCTTCGACAGCATCGCACCCGACACCTCGCCGGTGTAGGCACCCTTGTCGTGGGTCGAGATGTCCTGGGCGCCGTAGGCCAGCGGCAGGCGATCGCCCTCAATCAGGGTCTGGACGGTGCGGATGTCGGTGAAGGGGACGAGCACGGCGGCCTCGGACTGCTCGGGGTCGTAGCCCTTGTCCTTCAGCGTCCACGCCAGCTTCTGGACGAGTCCAGCAGCTTCCACGTGGTCCATGTTCATCTTCCAGTTGCCGGCCATGAGCGGCTTGCGGGTCATCAGTTGTTTCCTTCCAGTACGGTCAGGCCGGGCAGTTCCTTGCCCTCGAGGTACTCCAGCGATGCGCCGCCACCGGTGGAGATGTGGCCGAATTCCTCGTCGGCGTGGCCGAGCTCACGCACGGCGGCGGCGGAGTCGCCACCACCGACGACGCTCAGGCCGTCGACCTCGGTGAGGGCCTTGGCGACAGCGGCGGTGCCGTTGGCGAGTTCCTTGATCTCGAACACGCCCATCGGGCCGTTCCAGACGACGGTCTTGCCGGCCTTGATCTCGTCGGCGAAGAGCTTCTCCGTCTCGGGGCCGATGTCCAAGCCCATCTTGTCGGCGGGAATGGCGTCGGCCTTGACGACCTCGACCGGTCCGTCGACGGTGCGGGCGCCAAAGTCCATTCCGGAGGCGATGCGGACGTCGATCGGCAGCACGAGCTTCTTGCCCGCCGCCTTCGCCTGCTCGATGTAACCGGTGCAGGCGTCCAGCGAGGCCTCGTCGAACAGCGAGGTGCCGATCTCGTGGCCCTGCGCCTTGAGGAAGGTGTAGGCCATGCCGCCGCCGACGATGACGGTGTCGGCGATCTTCAGCAGGTTGTCGATGACGGCCAGCTTGTCGGCCACCTTCGCGCCACCCAGCACGACCACCAGCGGACGGTCGGGATCGGACAGCACCTTGGAGAAGACATCACCCTCCTTCTTCACCAGCAGGCCACCAGCGCTGGGCAGCAGCTTCGCGACGTCATAGACCGACGCCTGCTTGCGGTGCACGACGCCGAAGCCGTCGGACACGAAGACGTCGCCGAGCTCGGCGTACTTGGCGGCCAGCTCCTGGCGCTGGGCCTCGTCCTTGCTCTCCTCGGCGGGCTCGTAGCGGACGTTCTCCACCAGCACGACGTCGCCGTCGGTCATCGCGTCCACCAGCGCGTGCGCGGACTCGCCGACGACGTCGTCGGCCAGCTTGACCTCGGTGCCGATCAGCTCGCCGAGACGCTTGGCGACCGGGGCCAGGGAGTACTTGGGGTTGACCTCGCCCTTCGGACGTCCGAGGTGAGCCATGATGACGACCTTGGCGCCGGCATCGCGGAGCTGGGTCAGGGTGGGCAGTGCGGCCTTGATGCGGCCGTCGTCGGTGATGGTGGTGCCGTCGAGCGGAACATTGAAGTCGCAGCGGATGAGAACACGCTTGCCCTTCAGGTCGCCCAGGTCGTTGATCGACTTCACGTCAATCCCTTTCATTGGAAACGGGTGCGGATGTGCAAACGGGGTGGGANNCCCCCCCCCCCCCCCCCGTCAGCGGTTTGATCGGGAGATCGGGTCAGAGCTTCTCGGCGACCAGGGCCGAGAGGCGGACGAGCGCGTTGGAGTAGCCCCACTCGTTGTCGTACCAGGACAGGACCTTCACCAGGTTGCCGATGACCTTGGTCTCGTTGGCATCGAAGATGCTCGTGTGCGGGTCGCCCACGATGTCGGTCGAGACGATCGGATCCTCGGTGTACTTCAGGACACCCTTGAGCTCGCCCTCGGCGGCCTCCTTGACGGCGGCCTTCACCTCGTCGACGGTGACCTCCTTCGAGGCGATGAAGGTGAGGTCGGTCAGCGAACCGGTGGGCGTGGGAACGCGAACGGCGAGCCCGTCGAACTTGCCCTTGAGCTCGGGGATGACCAGTGCGACGGCCTGGGCGGCGCCGGTCTTGGTCGGGATCATGTTCAGCGCGGCGGCACGGGCGCGACGCAGGTCGCTGTGCGGCGCGTCGAGCAGGCGCTGGTCACCGGTGTAGCTGTGGATGGTGGTCATGATGCCGCGCTCGATGCCGAACTTGTCGTTCAGCACCTTGGCCAGGGGGGCCAGGCAGTTGGTGGTGCAGGACGCGTTCGACACGATGGTCATGTCGTTCGTGTAGTCCTTGTCGTTGACACCCATCACGAAGGTGCCGTCGACGTTCTTGGCGGGAGCCGAGATGATGACCTTCTTGGCGCCGGCCTCGATGTGGGCCTTGGCGGACTCGCCGTCGGTGAAGAAACCGGTGGACTCGATGACGATCTCAGCGCCAACCTCGGTCCAGTTGATGTTCTTGGGGTCGCGCTCTGCGAAGACCTTGATCTCCTTGCCGTCGACCGTGATGGTGCCCTCGCCCGCGACGACCTCGCCAGCGAAACGGCCCATGATCGAGTCGTACTTCAGCAGGTGCGCCAGGGTCTTCGTGTCGGTGAGGTCGTTGACGGCCACCACCTCGAGGTCGGCGCCCTGCTCCTGCAGCGCGCGGAAGTAGTTGCGGCCGATGCGGCCGAAGCCGTTGATGCCAACCTTGACGGTCATGCGGATATCTCCTTCAGAGACTTTGTTCGGACGGCTTCCACCCTAGCGAATGGCTCCGAACTTGGGGGCTGGGGGTCGCTATTCGTGGGCGCAGCGCCGAGCTTCTCGACATCCGGGGCGGGAGCGTGGGCAAAAGCGCTGGTCAGAGGTGGGCGGGCGGTGTTGCTGGGACGAACGGACCAGACCAGTTCACCCAATCTTCACCTGTGCCGGTCAGCCCCGATCGTCCAGGGAACCGTTCGGGAGGCCCGCCTCGGTGCCCGGGATTCCCCGGTCGAGGGCGGCCTTGTCGGCGGTGGCCAGCAATCGGCGGATCCGTCCGGCCACGGCGTCCTTGGTCAGTGGCGGATTGTGCAGCTGGCCCAACTCCTCCAGGGAGGAGTTCTTGTGTTCCAGACGCAGTGTCCCCGCGGCGCGCAGGTGGTCAGGCACGTCATCCCCGAGGATCTCCAGCGCACGTTCGACGCGGGCACCGGCAGCGACGGCAGCCCGGGCCGAGCGTCGCAGGTTGGCGTCGTCGAAGTTGGCCAGCCTGTTGGCTGAGGCGCGCACCTCGCGGCGCATCCGACGCTCCTCCCAGGCCATCAGGGACTCGTGGGCACCCAGCCGGGTCAGCATGGCCGCGATCGCGTCCCCGTCCCGGATCACCACGCGGTCGACATTGCGCACCTCGCGCGCCTTCGCGGGAACCTGCAATCGTCGTGCGGCGCCGACCAGTGCCAGAGCGGCCTCCGAACCGGGGCAGGTGACCTCCAGGGCCATCGAGCGCCCCGGTTCGGTGAGTGAGCCCCGGGAGAGGAAGGCGCCCCGCCANNCCCCGCCAGGCGGCCACCTGGCAGCAGGAGCCGCCCCCGACGATGCTCGCAGGCAGGCCGCGCACCGGTCGACCGTGGCCGTCAAGCAGGCCGGTCTGGCGGGCCAGCGCCTCACCGTCGGCCACCAGCCGCAGGATGTAACGCGTCCCGCGTCGCAAGCCGGAACCGTTCACCATGATCAGGTCGCAGGTGTATCCGTAGGTCTCCTGGATGGCGGTGCGCAGGCGTCGGGCTGCCGCGCCAGTGTCGAGCTCGGCCTCAATCACGATCCGCCCGCTGACGATGTGGATGCCGCCGGCGAAGCGCAGCATGCTGGCCACCTCGGCGACGCGGCAGCAGGGCTTGACCACTTTCACGGTGGCCAGTTCTGCCTTCACCTGCTGGGTCATCGCCATGGGATGTCCTTCCGTACTGCTTCGACTGCCCGCGCCGTTCCGACTCCCCCGAGACGTCCTTCACCGTCACCCATGGGGGTGACCGGAGCATTCAACCACGCCCGGGGAGCATGGGTGGCCCCGAAGGGGTGGCTGCACAGCTCGGCGCAGGAGCGCATCATGCCCCCATCAGGTCGGAGTACACCGCCGCCAGCCGGAGGGGGTCATGGCGCGGCGAGCCATCCCGGTCGGCCACTTCGGCAATGACCAGTTCGGCGCCGATCGCGCTGGCGTGGGCGCCCAGGTGCTGGTCGGTGGCGGCGAAGTGCGAATCGACGATGACGTGGTCGAAACGCAGCTCGGGGGCGTGGTCTGCCAGGATCTCGATGTGCTTGGACGGGCTGAAGCCGTCGGTCTCGTCGGAAGGTGCGATGTTCAGCGTGAGGATGCGGCGGGCTCGGCTCTCCTGGATGGCCGCAGCCAACTGCGGCACCAGCAGGTGGGGCAGCAGGGAGGTGAACCAGGAACCGGGGCCGAGCACGATGAAGTCAGAATCATGGATCGCCTGCACCGCGTCCGGGCAGGCGGGCGGCTGGTCCGGCACCAATCGGATCGCCTGCACCGCGGCCCGAGTCTTGGCGACGGTGGCCTGTCCGACCAGGGTGCAGACCTCGTCTGGCCGCAGCGGGTCGAGGCCCACCACGTCCGCCTCGATGGTCAGCGGAACCAGGGACATCGGCAGCACCCGACCGCGGGTACGCAGCAACTCCCCCACCAGGTCCAGACCGGCCACCGCGTCGCCCAGGTTCTGCCACAGACCGGCGATCAGCAGGTTCCCGACGGCGTGGCCGGCGAGCGCGCCGTCCCCCCCGAACCGGGACTGCAACACATCGGCCCACAGGCGTCCGGCGTGGTCGTCCTCGCAGAGTGCGGCCAACGCCATCCGCAGGTCCCCCGGCGGCAGGCAGTCCAGCTCGGCGCGCAACCGTCCGGATGAGCCGCCATCGTCGGCGACTGTGACGACCGCCGTCAGCTGGTCGGTGATCCGACGCAGCGCGGACAGGGAGGCCGACAACCCATGGCCACCACCCAGAGCGGAGACGGTGGGCAATCGGCGAACCGGCGTCACTCCTTGCCCAGGTCTCGGTGCATGACCGAGACGGGGATATCGCGTTCGCGGAGCCGTCGGGCGAATTCCTCGGTCATCGCCGTCGAGCGGTGCTTGCCACCCGTGCAGCCGATGGCGACCGTGACCTGGCGCTTGCCCTCGCGCAGGTAACCCGGACGAATGATCTCGAACAGGCGCTCCAGCTGATCGAGGAAGGGAGTTGCCGCGTCCTGGCCCAGGACGTAGCCGGACACGGCCTCCGAGAGCCCGGTCTGGGGACGCAGCTCGGGAACCCAGTGCGGGTTGGGCAGGAAACGCACGTCCAGCACCAGGTCGGCGTCCAGCGGGATGCCGTTCTTGAAGCCGAAGCTCATCGCAGTGACGCGAAGTTGGCGTCCGAGGTCACCGCCGTAGGCGTCGGCCACCCTGCTGGAGAGCTGGTGGACGTTGATGTTGGTGGTGTCGATCACGATGTCGGCGGCGGCACGCAGGGTCGAGAGCATCCGGCGCTCCCGGTCGACGCCATCGAGCAGTCGTCCGTCGAACTGCAGCGGCAGCGGGCGTCTGGTGGATTCCTGCCGCTTCACGATGACGGCGTCATCGGCCTCGAGGTAGAGCACCTCGGGGTCGATGCCCTCGGCCTGCACCTGCTCGAAGACCTGGCCCAGCTGTTCGAACATCTCGCGAGTGCGCACGTCCAGGACGACTGCGACGCGGTCGAACTCGTGTGACCGGCACAACCGGATCAGGCCGGGCAGCATCACCGGGGGCAGGTTGTCAACGACGTACCAGCCGAGGTCCTCCATCACGTGGGCGGCGGTGCGCCGGCCGGCACCCGACAGCCCGGTGATGATCACCAGGCGAATGGGTTCGGCAGCTGGAGTGCTCGTAGTGGTCACGCCGCCCATTATGGCCGAGCCCCGAAGGGTCGGGGTCAGACCCGTGGGCCTGCTCAGCCGTCGATCACTTCACCGGTGGTCATGTTGATCGCCTCACCCGGCGCCTGAGAGGCCAGCGTCGTCACGATGGCATCGGCCAGCTTGGGGCCGAAGCCGGGCACCTGGGCGATGTCCTCGGCTGTGGCGGCGCGCAGTTTCTTGAGGCTGCCGAAGTGCTTGAGCAGGGCCTTGNNCCAAACCGGGGACACCGTCGAGCACCGACTCGACCATCGCCCGCGAGCGCCGGCCACGATGGTGGCTGATCGCGAAGCGGTGCGCCTCGTCCCGCAGCCGCTGCAGCAGGTACAAGCCCTCGGAGGTGCGTGGGAGGATCACCGGATACTCCTCGTCAGGCAGCCACACCTCCTCCAGACGCTTCGCCAGGCCGACCAGCGCGACCTCGTCCGCCAGCCCCAGCTCGGTGAGCACCTGCGCGGCGGCGGCCACCTGTGGCTGGCCACCGTCGACCACCACCAGGGCAGGGGCATAGGCGAACTTCCGCGGCGCCCCCGTGCTCGGATCGATGAGCATCGGCCCGTCCTCACCCTCGACCATCGACGCACGATCGTCCAGCCGCCGGCGGAAGCGGCGGGTCAACACCTCATTCATGGCGCGCAGGTCGTCGCTGCCCTCGAAGGAACGGATCACGAACCGCCGATACTCGCNNGGCCGTCCTCGAAGACGACCATCGAGCCGACCACCTCGGTTCCCTGCAGGTGCGAGATGTCGTAGCACTCGATGCGCAGTGGCGCCATCGGCAGGGCGAGTGCGTCGCGGATCTCCTCCAATGCCCGATTGCGTGTCGACAAGTCGCTCGCACGTTTTATCCTGTGCTGCTGCAACGCCTCGGACGCATTCCTGGTCACGGTGTCGAGCAGGGTCTTCTTGTCACCTCGCTGGGGGACGCGGATGTGCACCCGCGCGCCGCGCTGTTCGGCCAACAATTCCTCGAGCACGGGTCCGGATGAGGGCATCACCGGCACCAGCACCTCGCGCGGGATGCGGGCATTCTCGGTGTCAGGCTCCGAACCGTAGATCTGCAGCAGGAACTGTTCGACGAGTTCCTCGGTGGGGGCGTCGTCGNNCCGGTCGGCGACCCACCCGCGCTCGCCGCGCACCCGTCCACCGCGGACGTGGAAGATGTGCACCGCGACCTCGAGCGGGTCCTCCACCAGGGCGACGACGTCGGCGTCCGTGCCGTCGTCCAGCACGATCGCATTCTTCTCCGTGGCCTGCCGCAGCGCGACGAGCTGGTCGCGGTAGACGGCGGCCTTCTCGAACTCCATCTGTTCGCTGGCCGTCTTCATCTGCCGCTCGACCTTGCGGGTCAGCTGCCCCGTCTGACCTGCCATGAAGGAGGCAAAGTCCGAGACGATCTCGCGGTGCGCCTCGGGGGTGATCCGGCCGACGCACGGCGCGGAGCACTTGCCGATGTAGCCCAGCAGGCAGGGACGACCGGCCGAGCGCGCGTTGTTGAAAACCCCCGTGCTGCACGAGCGCATCGGGAAGACGTGCAACAGCGCGTCCACGGTCTCGCGGATCGCCCACGCCTGACCGAAGGGGCCGTAGTAGCGCCAGCCCTTGCGCTTCGCGCCGCGGCCGACGAAGACCCGCGGAAACTCCTCGCTCCAGGTGAGGCAGAGCCAGGGGTAGGACTTGTCGTCACGGTACTTGACGTTGAAGCGCGGGTCGTACTGCTGGATCCACGTGTACTCGAGCTGCAGGCTCTCCAGCTCGTTCTGCACCACGGTCCACTCGACCTTCGCAGCGGTTCGCACCATCGTCTGGGTGCGGAAGTGCAACCCGGCCGGGTCGGCAAAGTAGGAGTTGAGCCGCTGGCGCAGGTTCTTGGCCTTGCCGACGTAGATGACCTGCCCGTGCGCGTCACTGAAGCGGTAGACCCCCGGATCGGTCGGGATCGTCCCCGGTTTCGGGCGATAGGTGGAGGGGTCGGCCATGGCTGCGAGTCTAGGCGCGGCCTCCGACATTTAGCCTGACGGTGGGTCCGTGGGCGGTCGAGCGTTCCGACCGGGACACGTGGTGATCCCTGGCATCTGAGTGGTCGCCCGCGGACTCGGTGTCTGGTCGAGCGGTGTCCCTGTTCGGGAACTTGGAGCCAGCCGGCGTGCGGGACTCCTGCTTAGAGAATGTCTGGGCCGTGGCCGCGGTGGTCAGTCACCTGGGAACCCGAAAGTGACTGACAGGAGGACGCCGATGGCGTTGACATTGGGAATCGACGTGGCCTGCCGGGCCGCGCATCAGGCCACGCTCGCGGTCGACGGCAAGACCGTGTGGCGGGGCAGGAAGTTCTGGACCCGACCGGCTGATCTGGAGCGGCTCTGGGACGACCTCGACCTGGCAGAGCCGGGCGAGCTGACCGTGGTGGTTGAGCCGACCAGGAACGCGTGGATCGTGGTCGCGGAGTGGTTCCGCCGCCGCGGCGCAACGGTGGTGATGGTCCCGACCACGCAGTCCTCGGACCTGCGCAAGTACTACTCCAAGCACACCAAGAACGACCGGATCGACTCCGAGTTGCTCGCGCGGCTGCCGCTGCTGCATCCCGAGGGGCTGCGGCCCTACTCCGGCCAAGGGCCGGCCGATCCGATGCGCAGGTTGACCAGGCAGCGCTCGACGATGGTGAAACGTCGCACCGCGGTCTACGCACGACTCGACACGCTGACCGAGCTGCTCGGCCCGGCCTGGTACGAGGCCCTCAACGCCCGCTATGGCATCGCCGCGTTGGAGTTCTTGGCCCGCTACGCCGATCCGCACGCGGTGATCCGGCTCGGCCAGGCCCGCCTGGCACGGTTCCTGATCGCCCGTTCCCGCGGCGCGTGGCGCGAAGACCGGGCCGCCGCGTTGATCGTCGCAGCCAAGGAGACCCTCTCGTTGTGGACCCTTGATGACGGCAGCGACGGGATGGACTTCGCCGAGCTCGCCGCCGACATCGCCCACGAGGCCGAGCAGGCACTGTTCCTGACCGGTCAGATCAAGGAGATCGACGAGCGGATCGCGAACCTCTACGCCGATGCCGACCCCGACGGGATCGTCGCTTCAGCGCCAGGGGTCGGGCCGGTCATCAGTGCCGTGATCGCCGGCCGGATCGGTGACCCGCACCGGTTCACCTCGCTGGCTGCGATCCGCGCCTACTCCGGTCTGGTGCCGAAGGTCAGCCAGTCCGGGGTGTCGAAGGTCGAGTCCTCGATCACCAAGGCCGGTGACCCGCTGCTGCGCGAGATGCTGTTCGCCGCTGCTGACCAGGCCCGCAAGGTCGACCCGCAGATCGCGGCGAAGTACCAGCGGCTCATGGCCGGCGATCGGCACCACTCCTCAGCGGTCTGCCACCTGGCCACGACCATGCTGACCCGGATCGCGACCTGCATGCGCACCGGCCAGCACTACGTCCTACGCGACGTCGACGGCACCCCGATCACCGAGGCCGAAGGCCGCGCGATCGTCAAGGACCGCTACCAACTCCAACCGCGCCGCCGCGACAACGTCCGGCACCAGCGGATGCGCGAACGCCGCAAGCAGGCGGCGGGCCAGGAGTCACAGGAGTCGCAAAGCGCTCCAACATCCCAGCCCGCCTCCACCAAGCCTACGAGCCGCCAAGTGGCTTGACGTTCCTTAGGAACTCAAAACCGTCCTGCGCGCAGCACACCCGTCACCGGTCCATAGACTGCGGCCCATGCATGGCGAGAACCTGCCCGAATGGGCCGTTGACCTGTTCAGCCCGCTGGACGACAAGTTCGGCACCGAGTTGCTGGAGGTGTCCCCCGAGCGAACCGTGGGACGAGCGCCGGTGGAGGGCAACACCCAGGTGGCCGGCCTGTGGCATGGCGGTGGTTCGGGGCTGCTGGTGGAGACGCTTGGGTCGATCGCGGCCTATGCCAGCGCCCAGCCCGACCGGATCGCCGTCGGGATGGAGTTGAGCGTCACCCACCACGCTGCGGTGACCAAGGGCACCGTGACGGGCGTGGCCACCCCGCTGCACATCGGACGCCAGACCTGCACCTATGAGGTGGTGCTCACCGACGACGACGACCGCAGGGTCGCCACCGGACGCCTGACCTGCATGTTCCT
Organism: Propionibacteriaceae bacterium UBA4569; assembly: GCA_002387005.1. GTDB lineage: Bacteria > Actinomycetota > Actinomycetes > Propionibacteriales > Propionibacteriaceae > Luteococcus > Luteococcus sanguinis. The sequence continues at coordinate 3,145 of DGKN01000106.1, read as the reverse complement.
GCCCCGGCGGCCAGGTCAGGACTGAGCTTCAGACCTTCTGGTTCTTGCCCTGGGCGATGACCTTGTCGGCCACCTCGCGCATCGAGATGCGCAGGTCCATCGCGGTCTTCTGGATCCAGCGGAAGGCCTCCGGCTCGGAGAGCCCAAGGCCCTCCTGCAGCATTCCCTTCGCCTGGTCGACGGCCTTGCGGGAGGCCAGCCGCTCCTCGAGGTCGGCAACTTCATCCTCGACCGCACGGATCTCGGCGAAACGTCCCATCGCGATCTCGATCGCGGGCACGACATCGGAGGCGTCGAAGGGCTTGACCACATAGGCCATCGCGCCAGCCTCACGAGCCCGCTCGACGAGGTCGCGCTGGCTGAAGGCGGTCAGCATCACGACGGGGGCGATGCGTTCCTCGGCGATCTGCTCGGCGGCGGTGATGCCGTCCATCTTGGGCATCTTGACGTCCATCACGACCAGGTCGGGCTGCAGTTCGCGGGCCATGGCGAGGGCCTCCTCGCCGTCACCGGCCTGGCCCACCACCTCATAGCCCTCTTCGTTCAACAGCTCGACGAGATCCATCCGGATCAGTGCCTCGTCCTCGGCGACCAGGACGCGCGGCTTCTTTGCGGCGCCTCCGGCCTGCTCGGTGTTGCTCATGGTGCGCTCCTCGGCCTGCTCGTTGGGATCTGCTTGCTACTGGTGCCCGGGAGGGGAGTCGAACCCCTACGGTCGTGAGACCAGACGGGTTTGAGCCGTCCGCGTATGCCATTCCGCCACCCGGGCCTGAGCCCGTCGTGCGCCAGCCGTCACATTCTGCCACAGGGCGGCAGGTGCTGGCCCACCCTTGTCCTGCAGCCCGCAACAGGGCAGCGCCGCCCCCGGCCTCGGGTGACGGCGCTGCGCTGCATGGCTGCTCAGGAATCCCGGCCGCGGACCTTCAGCACGCGCAGGTTGTTCGTCTTGCCGGGAACGCCCATTGGCGACCCGGAGACGATCACGACGCGGTCACCGGGCTCGGCCAGACCGTCGGCGAGCAGGGTTCGCTCGACGTAGTTCACCATGCCCTCCTGGTCACCGAACTCGACGGTCTTGACCGCCGTGGCGCCCCACGTGACCGTCATCTGCTGACGGGTGGTCTCATCCGGCGTGAAGACCAGGATCGGGGTCTTCGGGCGCAGTCGGGACAGCCGACGTGCGGTGTCACCCGACTTGGTGAAGGCCACCAGGTATTTGGCGTCCAATGCCTCGGCGACTTCGGAGGCCGCCTTGGCGATCAGGCCGCCGGTGGTGTGGATGTTCCAGTCGATCCGGCTGATGGAGGCGAGGCCGTGCTCCTCGGTGTTGGTCACGATGCGCGCCATCGTCTTGACCGTCTCGATCGGGTAGGAACCAACCGACACCTCACCGGACAGCATGACCGCGTCGGCGCCGTCGAGGATGGCGTTGGCGACGTCGGAGGCCTCGGCGCGCGTCGGACGCGGGGCCGAGATCATCGATTCCAGCATCTGGGTGGCGACGATGACCGGCTTGGCCCAGCGACGAGCCGCCTTGACGATGCGCTTCTGAACCAGGGGCACCTCCTCCAGCGGGAGCTCCACGCCCAGGTCGCCACGGGCGACCATGAAGGCGTCGAAGGCGTCGATGATCGCGTCGAGGTTCTGGATCGCCTGCGGCTTCTCCAGCTTCGCGATGACGGGCACGCGGCGACCCTCCTCGTCCATGATCTCGTGGACGCGGACGATGTCGTCGGCCGAGCGGACGAAGGACAGGGCGATCATGTCGACGCCCTTGCCCAGCGCCCAGCGCAGGTCCCTCTCGTCCTTCTCGCTCAGGGCAGGCACGGAGACGGCGACGCCGGGCAGGTTGATGCCCTTGTTGTTCGAGACGGGGCCCGCGACGGTGACCTTGCAGACCACGTCGGTTTCGGTGACCTCGACGGCCTGCAGCCCGATCCGGCCGTCGTCGATCAGGATGTCATCGCCGGGCTTCACGTCGCCCGGGAGTCCCTTGAAGGTGGTGGAGCACCGGGTCTGGTCGCCCAGGATGTCGTCGGTGGTGATGGTGAAGGTCTGGCCATAGGTCAGGGTCACCTTGTCGTCGGCAAAGCGACCCAACCGGATCTTGGGGCCCTGGAGGTCAGCGAGCACGCCAACCGTCCGGCCCACCTTTGCGGCAGCCGCACGGGTCTGCTCAAGGCGCTTCTCATGCTCGGAATAGTCGCCATGGCTCATGTTGAGCCGCGCCACATCCATTCCAGCCTGAACCAGTTCTTCCATCCGCTCCGGGGTCGACACTGCCGGCCCGAGCGTGCACACAATCTTCGCTCTACGCACGTGCGTCACCCTACCGGACAGACAGCCTCCAGCAGGGGGTGGGGCGCCCCTTGTGCCGCACCAAGTGGCCGCGGCGGCCCTTGTGAGGCGGGAAATGCCTCTTCGCGGTGGCCATTCTCAGTGCCCTCACAGCCGAAGGTTCACCGGGAGTTCATCCCTGCCGGACGATGTCCAGTGCGCGCTGCAGGTCGTCAGGGTAGTCGGAGGTGAAGCTGACCCACTCCCCCGTCCCCGGATGGGTGAATCCCAGCTGGACCGCGTGCAACCACTGCCGCTCCAGGCCGAGCCGCTGGGCCAGCACGGGGTCACTGCCGTAGGTGGGGTCCCCGACGCAGGGGTGGCGCAGCGCAGCCATGTGGACGCGAATCTGGTGGGTGCGACCGGTTTCCAGGTGGATCTCCAACAGTGAAGCGGAGCGGTGCGCCTCGAGGGTCTCGTAGTGGGTGACCGAACGCCGGCCACCTGCCACGACCGCCATCTTCCACTCCGAGCCGGGGTGACGGGCGATCGGGGCGTCGATGGTGCCGGCCAATGGGTCGGGGTGCCCCTGGACGAGCGCGTGGTAGGTCTTCTCCACGGTCCGGTCCCGGAAGGCCTGCTTGAGAACCGTGTAGGCCGTCTCGCTCTTGGCGACGACCATCAGCCCAGAGGTGCCCACGTCCAGGCGCTGGACGATGCCCTGCCGCTCGGCGGCACCGCTGGTGGAGATCCGGAAACCGGCTGCAGCGAGGTGCTCCATGACGCTGGGCCCCTCCCAACCCAGTGAAGGATGGGCGGCGACCCCGACGGGCTTGTCCACCCCGCCCAGGTCTCGATCGTCGTGGAC
>DGKN01000082.1:4030-4490 GCA_002387005.1 Propionibacteriaceae bacterium UBA4569 | reverse complement strand
GACCGGGCGCGCGAGGCGCTCGCGTACGCCGACGCGCTGCTGCTGGACGGGCACCACCCGGTCGCCGCCGGGATGGCCATCGGTCTGGTCGCCGACGGCGACTGTGTCACCCTGCTGGACGCGGGGTCGGTCAAACCGGCCGCGGAGAGCTGGCTCAGTTGGCTGGACGTCGTGGCCGGCTCGGCCGACTACGCCAGCGGCCTGGGCACCGACCTGGACGGCGCCCTCGCCCATGTCCTCGACGCGGGGGCAACGGCGGCGGTGATGACCGATGGCCCGCGCGAGGTGATCTGGTGCCACCCCACCGGAGCCGGACGAGTCGTGCCGCCATCGGTGGAGGCGATCGACACGCTCGGCGCCGGGGATGCCTTCCACGGCGCACTGCTGGCCGGACTGCTCACCCACGACGGTGACCTTGGCGAAGCCGTGCAAACGGCCGTGGTGACCGCATCGAAGCGGG
>DGKN01000082.1:359-4016 GCA_002387005.1 Propionibacteriaceae bacterium UBA4569 | reverse complement strand
TCAGTACAGCGTCCGGCTCAGCCCTGCCAGGAGTAGACGAGTACCGAGTAGGGCGCCAGGTCGACGGCGGCGGAGTAGGCGTAGCCGTCCTGGTCACCATCCTCGGCCACCAGGTCGAAGGCCTGGCCGACGCCGAAGGAGTCGGAGTAGAGCTTCGCGTCGGAGTTGAGCTGCAACTTCCAGGTGCCGCCCGCGGGCAGGCCGATCCGGTAGCCGCCGCGCATCTCGCCTGACCAGTTCATCACCACCACGACGTCGTCCCCGGTGCCGTGCTCCTTCCAGCGGTGCCAGGCGATGACCTTGAAGTCCTCGTTGGTGTGGAAGACGTTGAAGCCCTGACCGGACAGGCCGCGGGTCTCGTCGGTCCAGTTGCGGCGCAGCCGGATGAGGTCGCGGTGCAGGGCCACGATGCCGGGGTAGGTGTCATTCAGTGTCCAGTCCAGCGGACGGTCGTCGGAGAAGAAGCCTCCCTGCATGAACTCCTGGCCCTGGAAGAGCATCGGTATGCCCGGGCTGGTCAGCGTGACGGCAGCACCCAGCGTGGTGCGCTTCTGGGCGTGCCAGCCCTGCTGGTCGTGGGGGTTGATGTCGGTCACCGAGCGGGCCTTGCCATTGGCGACCTCGTCATGGCTCTCGGTGTAGATCACACGACGGAAGGCCTCGGCGTCGTAGATGTGCCCGATGGCACCAGCGATGGCAACCATCGAACGGTCGGAGTCCTGGAAGGCACCCATCGCCGCCCGCAGCGGGTGCACGAAACCGGCGTCCCACTGGGAGTGGAAGGCCGCCTGGCCCTCCTCCGCGCCGACCAGGTCGGGGTTGGAGTGCATGTCCTCGGCGATCAGGATCTTCCCCGGGAACTTGGCCCGGATGTCCTGGTTGATCCAGCTCATCAGGCTCCAGCCCTCGGGGATGTCGTCGAAACCGCCCTTCGCAGTGCGGATGTAGACCGTCATGTCGTAGCGCAGGCCGTCGGCGTGGTAGTCCTCCAGCCACATCATCGCGTTGTCGTGGATGTACTGGCGCACCTCGCCGCGTCCGTAGTCGGGACGGGTGTCACCCCACGGCGTGGACGAGCGCCAGTCGTTGTAGAAGTAGATGCCGCCCTTGTCGTTTTCGCCCCACCCGTCGAAGCGCCACAGGTCGAGGTCGCTGGGCCCGAAGTGGTTGTAGACGACGTCCACCAGCACCGCCAGACCGCGACGGTGGCACTCGCGGATGAAGTCCTTCAGGCCATCCGGGCCGCCGTAGGCGGACTCGACGGTGAAGGGGTGCGCCGGGTTGTAACCCCAGGAACGGTCGCCGGCGAACTCCATCACCGGCATCAGCTGGACGGCGTTGAAGCCCAGATCGACGATGTGGTCGAGGCGTTGGAGTACCGAGTCGAAATTGCCCAGCGCACCGTCGCCGGGGGAGTTGAACGAACCGACGTGTAGCTCGTAGATCACCAACTCGTTGTGCGGAGGGCACGCGAAGGAGTCGCCCTGCCAGTCGTAGGCGGAGTGGTCGACGACCACCGAGTTGCCCACGGAGTTGGTGACGCGGCGCGCATAGGGATCGTTCCGGTCGAACCAGTCGTCCCCATTGCGCAGGTGGTACTTGTACTCCTGCCCGGCCCTGGCGCCGTCCACGACGCCGTACCAGTAGCCATTGCCCTCGTCGGTCAGCGGGTTGGCGTCCTCACTCCAGCCGTTGAAGTCACCCTTGACGGTGACGGCCTGGGCGTTGGGAGCCCACACCCGGAAGGCGACTCCCTGGTCGAAGGGAATCGCACCCATCCCGGCGAGCTGCGCTGTCATGTGTCCTCCTGGTTGTTGGCCTGCACGCAGACGATAGCGGTCCCGCCGGTGGGGGGCCTGTCGGCTCGGTCACAACCAACTAGGGTGGTTCGGGTCAGCTGACTGGATGTCTGCAGGAGGTGAGGAAGCGTGCCTGGGCACGAAAGCTTCGCCACCCTGCTCACGGACGCGATCCGAGCGCGCGGGCTCACGCTTGAGCGGATCAGGCACCGCCTCGACGAAATGGGCATCTCCGTCAGCGTCGCCACCTTGAGCTACTGGCAGAACGGACGCTCACAGCCGACCCGCGCCAACAGCCAGTACATCATCGCGGCACTGGAGCACGTGCTCGAGGTGCCTCCCGGTCATCTCAGCTCGGCGGCCCCCGCGCAGCCCACGCGCCGCCGCTGGAGGCCGGCGGCCGCAAAGAGCCTGCCCGAGGTGGTCGAACAGCTGTTGCAGAGCCAGGGCCTGTCGGCGGAAGCGCTGAAGAAGCTGTCCACCCATGTCAGCCTCAAGGTCGGCCGGGACCGCACCGAGAGTTCAGAATTGGTGCGCAATGTCGTCCAGTGCGTCGCCGACGGCACCGACCGTTTCCCTCTGGTCGCGACCGTGGACCGATCGGCCGGTGAGGCGGCGCAGACCATCGAGGGCCTGGGCAACTGCAGGGTGGGGACGGTCTACGAGGTTCCCGAGCACAACCTGGTGCTCACCGAGATGATGCTGCCGCGCCCGCTGCGCCAGGGCGAGCTGGTGATGTACGAGTACATGACCAGCTGGACCCAGGGCCACGAACCCGCCACTGCGCTCCAGCTCGCCACCTCCAAGTTGAACGAGTTGGTGCTGGAGGTGCAGTTCGAGAGCCGGGACCTGCCGCGACGAATCATCGGGTACAGCCGCGGCCTGGACGAGGATCTGGGCTTCGAGACGCCCGACGCCGTNNATCGCCGTCGCAGTGGGGGCACCCTGCGGCCTGGCGCAACTGGTGCGCCTGGACGTGCCGGTCGGGATCCACAGCCTGCTGTGGGAGTGGTGAGCCCACTAGGCTGGCCCGGTGAGCCAGTACGAATCCCTTGGTCTGCCGTTGATCCATGCCGGAAAGGTGCGTGAACTGTACGCGCTCGAGGGCACCGGGAAGGGTGAACCCGCCCGGATGCTGATGGTCGCCACCGACAACATCTCGGCCTTCGACTTCGTCCTCGACAAGCCAATTCCCGGCAAGGGCGTCGTGCTCACCCAGCTGAGCCGGTGGTGGTTCGACCAGCTCCACGACATCGTCGACAACCACGTCGTCTCCACCGACGTCCCCGAGCAGGTCGCTGGACGCGCGATCGTGTGCGAGAAACTCGAGATGATCCCGGTCGAGTGCGTCGCCCGCGGCTACCTGTCCGGGTCGGGATGGGCGGAGTACCAGCAGACCCGCTCCGTGTGCGGGGTGCCGCTGCCCGAGGGCCTGCACGACGGCTCCCGGCTGCCGGAACCGATCTTCACCCCCGCCACCAAGGCTGCTGTCGGCGAGCACGACGAGAACGTCGACTTCGAGACCATGGTCGCCCAGGTCGGACGTGAGACCGGCGAGGCCATTCGTGCGCTGACCCTGGACGTGTATGCCCGCGCCGAGCAGATCGCCCGCGAGCGCGGCATCATCCTGGCCGACACNNCGACACCAAGTTCGAGTTCGGACGACGTGCCGACGGCACCATCGTGCTGGGCGACGAGGTGCTCACCCCCGACTCGTCCCGGTTCTGGGATGTCGAGGCCTGGCAGGCGGGACGACTGGACAGCTTCGACAAGCAGCCCGTCCGCGACTGGCTCGCCAACGAGTCCGGCTGGGACCGCGGCAGCGACACCCCGCCGCCCTCGCTCCCCGACGAGGTCG
>DGKN01000082.1:0-128 GCA_002387005.1 Propionibacteriaceae bacterium UBA4569 | reverse complement strand
GAGGACGCAGCGGAGGGCTCGCGGCGGTTGGAGATCCAGGTGGATCCGTCCAGCTACGGCGAGAGCGTCGGCGGCCCGGCCGGGGCGCTGGAGATCATCTGCGACGAGGCGCGGCTGGCCTCGGCCGA
>DGKN01000105.1 GCA_002387005.1 Propionibacteriaceae bacterium UBA4569 | reverse complement strand
GTCCAGGAAGGGCACGAACTCGGTCCAGGCGTTGCGCCAGAGCCTGATCATGGCCGGGTAGGCCTTGCCCCACTTCTCGGCGAACTCCTCGAACGCCCGCTCAGCGGCCTCTGGCGTGGGGGCTTCGTAGACAGGCCTGAGGTTGACGGCGATCTCGGGCCAGTGCCGCTTCGACGCGTAGCCGAAACTGTTGCGCAGCAAGTGGATCAGACAGGTTTGAACCTTTGCTGCGGGGAAGACCTGCCCGATCGAGTCGGGCAGNNGGCCAGGTCGCCTCGACCGCTTCCGGCAGGCCCTTGAGCCCGTCGCAGACCATGAAGAACACGTCCTTGACGCCGCGGTTCTTCAGTTCGGTCAGGCAGGCGAACCAGAACTTCGCGGATTCGCCGTCCCCGTTGCCGGGCCAGGTCCCCAGAATGTCCTTGTGGCCCTCCAGGTCGACACCGATCGCGGCGTAGTAGGGCTGGTTGCGCACCTGCCCATCCCGCACTTTGATCACGATCGCGTCGATGAAGATGGCGGCGTAGATCGGCTCCAACGGACGACTCATCCACCCGTTCATCTCGTCGACGACGCGGTCGGTGATCCGGCTGATCGTGTCCTTGGACACGCTCGTGCCGTAGACCTCCGCGAAGTGGGCGGCGATCTCACCGGTCGTCAGCCCTTTCGCAAACAAGCTCAACACCATGGCATCCATGTCCGACAAGCGGCGTTGGCGCTTCTTCACCAACTGCGGCTCAAACGTGCCGTTACGATCCCGGGGCACCTGGATCTCGACCGCGCCGACATTGTCGGTGATCACCGTCTTCGAGCGGGTGCCGTTGCGGGAATTGCCCGAGCCGCGGCCGATGGGGTCGTGTTTGTCATAGCCCAGGTGCTCGTTGAGTTCCTCGTCCAAGGCGGCCTCGACGACCTGCGCGGTCAACGCCTTCAGTAGGCCGTCGGGGCCGGTCAGGGCGATGCCGGCGTCCTTGGCCTGGCGCACCATCTGCGCGATCGCTTCACGCTGGGCCTTGTCCAACTCAGCCGGCTCATCCGGCGGGGACGGTGGTGTTGGGGTCACAGCCTCCAGTCTGGCCGACTCCACGGCCGACGAGCTGCTGGTTATTGTCTCGGTCATCATGACTCCTCCTGCCCCGCAGGGCGATGGAGCCACTTACACCGTTTCTAGGACAGACCCCGACGGAGGGGCGGCAACACCTCGAGCACCTAACGACAGCCGAGCACAGACCGGCCTCGGCGCGGGCGCAGCGCGACGAAGTGCTGATCGGGGAGATCGAACGCATCTGCGCCGAGAACTGCTCGGCCTACGGGGGCGCGGAAGGTGTGGCCGCGGCTGAACCGCGAGGGCATTCTCGTGGCCGTTGAGCGGTTGGTGCGGACTGCCGGGCTGGGAGGGGCGCCGCGGCAAAGCGGAACGCACCACCGTGTCCGACCCGTCCGTCCGCTGTACCACCGCCGGAACACACCCACTTCTGCCCACCCCGCCGTCTTGCCGGCGGTCGTGAAGTCGGGAGGCAATGCCTGCCTCTGCCACAATCAGAGCGCAGGCCACAGGGGCCCATGCCTTCAGATCCCGTCAAACGACGGCGGCTCGGAGAGGTCCAGGCGGACACGAATCCGCTCGATTAGACATACAATATCATGCACCGCCATAATCGGCGCGTCATTGCCAGTGCATTCGCTTGGCAGTCGAGTAATGCTGGCCACAACGGAGTGCTGAACCTGCACCCGGATCCCTGGGCGCCCACTATGCCAGACAAACACCTCACATAGTGCGATGGGTGACTGAGACCACCACCTTCTCCAAACATCACTGTCCAGCCGCCCGAGTAGTTTGCGTACAGCCTGGTCGTATCCGGCCGCTTCCTCACTCCAAGGACCACCGCCAACGAAAACAATCTCATGGGGGCTATCAAAGGCATTCGGACCGTGACCCTCCACAACCACCGCCAACCGAGAGACACGCGTGGCCAGCCCCACGGAGCACTCCCCCCGTGCCGCCTCAAGAACGACTTCAAGCTCCTCACGGTCCCATCCGAGGGTGATGCCCAAACGCCTCAGGCCATTCTCCGCAATGTCGATCGCCATCCACAAAGCATCTGCAGCCGCGAGCGCTCCAAATTCGCGTGGGAAGTCCACAATAATAAACTCTCCCCCGACGGGCCGACCATCATCCCAAAACGTCGCCCTTACCACCGGTTCACTGGCACGCAGGCGGCAGAGGAAAACCACCTTGGACGTGCGCCCCCTGAGGTTCGCGGATCGGATTTCTCGTTGATACATGGGGAGGACGGAATTCATCAAGTCCGCCAGCTCACCCCCTTGATCAGGCATAGCCTCAGCGACCAGTGTCTTAATTGCAACCAATAGAGTAACTCCTTGACCAAACAACGCCTTCTATGCGATTCGCTCTTATCGGCAACTCCGCTGGCCCGGCGGGGGGTGTGTCAGGTTCTTTGTGTAAGTGGCATCGGCTAGTTGAGACCCAGACGGTCGCCGTGGGTCAGGGCGAGGACGTTCAGGATGGCCTGCCAGCCGTGGACACGGCCGGTGGGGTTGGGCCGGTTGACCTGGCGTTCCCGCACGGCAAGGTAGAGCACCTTCATGGCTGNNACGCTTTCCATCATGTATGTCCGATTAACGGTGTAAGTGGCGGGTTCTACTGGGTGGTGCTGGCCGCGGGCATGCGGTCAGCGAAGGTGGTGGCGAACGCGTTCAACGCTGGCTTCCAGCGCATGCCCCATCTGGTCTGGCCGGTGCCCTTGGGGTCCAACGATCTCACGGTCAGGTAGAGCGTCTTCAACGCGGCCTGCTCGTTCGGGAAGTGCCCCCGGGCCCTCACCGCCCTACGGAACCTGGCATTGAGACTCTCGATCGCGTTCGTGGAGCACAGGACCTTGCGGATCTCGACGTCGTAGTCCAGGAAGGGCACGAACTCCGGCCACGAGCGGCGCCACATCCCGATCATTGCCGGGTACTGCGGCTCCCACTTGTCGGCGAACTCCTCGAAGCGTGACTCCGCGGCCGTCACGGTCGGCGCGGTGTAGATCTCGCGGAGCTCCGCAGTGATCCTGGACCAGTGTCGCTTGGCCGCGTAGCGAAGGCTGTTGCGCACCAGGTGCGCCACGCAGGTCTGCACGGTGGCCTGCGGCCAGATGGCCGTAATGGCCTCCGGCAAGCCCAACAGGGCGTCGCAGCACACGATGCATGCGTCCAGCATGCCTCGATTGCGCAGTTGGCGTCAGCATGTTCATCCACTGTTTCGCGCCCTCGCCACCCGACGGGCCGGTCCACATTCCCAGGACGTATCGCTCGCCCTCGATGTTCACGCCCATCGCGACGTAGACGGGCCGGTTGGCCACGCTCCCCTCGCGGACCTTGAGCACGATCGCGTCGATCAGCACCACCGATAGACCGGATCCAGCGGCCGCGACTGCCACGCCTGCATGTCGTCGAGGACCTTGTCGGTGACTCGGGAGACCAGATCGCGGGACACGTCGGTGTCGTACACCTCGGCCAGGTGTTTGGCGATGTCGCCGGTGGTCATGCCCTTCGCGTACAGGCTGATCACGGCCTCGTCGAAGCCCGACAAGCGGCGTTGGTGCTTCTTGACCACCTGCGGCTCGAACGTGCCCGCCCGGTCCCGGGGAACCTGGATCGTCACGTCACCGATCTCGGTGCGCACGGTCTTGGGCGTCGAGCCATTACGACTGTTCCCACTGCCCCGCCCGACCGGGTCGTGCTTGTCATAGCCCAGATGAGCCGCCATCTCCTCTTCCAGCGCGAACTGGAGAACCTGCCGGGTCAAGGCCGTCAACAGCCCGTCCGCCCCGGTCAGCTCGATCCCCGTCTCGCGGGCCTTGGCCACCATCTGCTCCGCCAGCCCCGTCATGTCAGGCGTCAGAGCCGGCAGCAACTGCTCGTCGTTGGTCATGAGTGATTCTCCGATCCGCCCGGCTCAGCCGGGCATCACGCCGAGCGCCACTTACACGAAGTTCTTGACATACATGATGGAAAGCGTCTTGGGGAGTCGTGACCCTGCCTCTGACTGGTGCCCTGCTGGGCTACCGACAATCTGATCAGTCCGGCTCTCCAAGGCCTGGGTGACGACCGCCCGGCCATGACCTAATACGAGCCTGATCGCGAGTCCGGTGTATGTCCTGTCTGACCGAAGCGGCCGCCACCTGACCCATCCCGACGATCAGGAACAGGCCATGACCATCATGACAAACCCCGGCGACCGCGTCGCCGGGATCGACTCCCACAAGGGCACCATCCACATCGCGGTGATCACTGCTACTGGTTTGGAGGTCACCGATCACGAGTTCGCCACCATCACCGTCGGCTACCGCAAAGCCGTGGCCTGGCTAGCCAAGCACGGACCTGTCGCCGCGGTCGGCATCGAGGGCACGTCGAGCTACGGCGTCGGGATCACCGCGGCCTTGCGCCGCAACGGCATCCAGGTGGTCGAGGTCAACCGCACCCGGCCCGCGGAGCGCCGCAAACAAGGCAAGACCGGCCGTCTCGACGCCTACCGCGCCGCCCGCTCCGTGATCTCCGGCGAGGCCACCACCCACCCCAAGCGCGACACGATCGAATCTCTGCGCGCTCTNNGGGTGGTGCCCCGCCGAAGCGCCAACAAATCCCTCCAAGCCTGCTGGCGCCAGATCGGCTCCATCCTGGTCAACGCGAATCCCCGCCTGCGTGACAAATACCGCTACGTCAGCCGTGACAAGCTCATCGACCTGCTGGCCGCCTCCCGCCCGGACCAGGTCCGTGACCTCGCCGACGCCACCATCTTGCGTGCCCTGCGCAGTCTGGCGCGGCGGCACCAGTACCTCCGTGGCGAGATCGACGACCTCGACGAGCAACCGACACCCACACCACCGCGAGGAACCCCGGGCTGCGCGCCATCCACGGCATCGGCCCGGCCCTGGCCGCGATCTTGGTGGTCACCGCCGGTGACAATCCCGAGCGGTTGCGCAGCCCAGCATCCTTCGCAGCACTCTGCGGGACCAGCCCAATCCCCGTCTCATCCGGCAAGACCCAACGCCACCGCCTCTCCCGCGGCGGTGACCGACGAGCGAACTGGGCCCTTCACCAAGCCATCAAGGTCCGCATGAGCCACGACCAACGCACCCGCGACTACCGCGATCGGCACCTCGCCGCGGGCTGGAGCCTCGCAGCGGTCTACCGTTCCCTCAAACGAGCCCTTGCCAGAGAGGTCTACCGCGCCCTGACCGGGCACTGCGAGATCCCGAACTACACCGACCTACGACCCGCCCGCCAAGCCAAGAACCTCACCCTCACCAACGCCGCCGAAGCCTGCGGCACCTGGCCCGCACGAATCTCCGAGATCGAACTCGGCAAGAGACGCAGCGACGACCTCGCCCACCGCTACCGAGAATGGCTCACAGCAGCTTGACACCAGATAGGAGCATCAGTCCCGAAGGAGGACGACGATGTCCGCACGCACCCGAATTGCCTTGGCGCTGGTGGTGCTGGGAGCCACGGCCTGCGCTCCCGAGACACCCCAGGCGCCCCAGAACCCGGAGCCGAGCCGGACGAGCACGCCGGTTCCTTCCTCCACTCCGTCGGTCACGACCGCGTCGCCCACCCCCTCCGCTTCGGACTCCCCGACGAGGAGTTCCGCGCCAAGCCCGTCGGGTGGCATCGTGCGCACCTCCTTCGGTGCGGTGCATGACCCATCGAAGTGCACGGTCAGCTCCGAGTACTGGCGTGGCAACCGCCGCTTCTACCTGAACGGCGAGGCCTCCCAGGAGGGGTGTTTCACCTCGCCGTGGTTCGGGGGAACGCATCCGGTGATGCTCTCCTACGGGCGCACGGTGGCGCCCTGGTATGACTCGCACGTCCATCACGGCGTCGACGTCGACATGCCCGAGGGAACCCCCGTGCGTTCCGGGGTGGCGGGCACAGCCCATGTCAGGCCGTCGACGATGGGCGCCTCCTATGGTCGCAAGCGTCTGTTGGTGCGCTCCGACGGCCGGGACCACGTGATTGGCCACCTCGGCGAGGTGGCGGTGGCCGACGGCCAGCGGGTGGAGCCGGGTGATCTGTTGGGGCGCAGTGGAATGGACGGGTGTGAGCAGCAGGACGGTCCGCACCTGCACTTCGAGGTGCGCCCGTCGGGCACCGGTTACCAGTCGGCCGTCGATCCGTGGGAGTCGCTGCGGATGAGCCGCGCCTGAGGTCGTTGCCGTCGCCCGAGCCCCGTTCCGTCGTGCGCGGTCGACTGCGCACGTCGAAAAGTCAGCGGAGGTCCGCCGTCGCCTCCCGCCACGCGTCGGTCAGGGCTACGAGGTCCGTCCGGTGAGCGGTGATCCGGCAGCCCCGGCCGTTGGCCTTGACGGTGATCCCCTCGCGCTGCCAGTGCTCGCGGGCCTCCCCGACGAGGTGGGCGGGCAGCTCCCCAGCGGCATTGGTGACCCCCCACCAGCAGACCGCCGAACCGTCGCGCGCCATCACCGAGTGGCTCTGCCAACTTCGATTGGCCCCATGGTGACGGGGTGGGTTTCAGTCATCGTT
>DGKN01000188.1 GCA_002387005.1 Propionibacteriaceae bacterium UBA4569 | reverse complement strand
GCGAACGAACCCGCCCTCCCATGAACCCCGCCCTCCCCATGAACGGCGAAGACCCGGACGGCCAACGCCATCCGGGTCTTCCATGTCCGCCGGGTCGGGGGGCCCGGTGGAGGTGTTCTGCGTTGGGTCGGCTTGGGGACCGGTCCAACGCTTCCTGCGTCCGGCGGATCTGCTCGGGGTTCCACCCGCCGGAATGGGCTGGCGCCGGCTCGGGGGTTCCGGCGGGATCTGTGTCCACCCACGAATTGAACCTACGGAGGCCCGCCACCGGCCGCAATGGCACGGCCTCCCCGAAGCCTCGGGTCCGGGCGATCGTCGCAGGTTCAAGGGATGCCACTCCGCATCCCAATCACCTAGTCAGCGGGCCTCGCGTACTCCCACCCCCGGCAAAGTTCAACGCCACAAGGCATCCATGATGTGCGGGTTGGCTTCAGTCGGGTTTCAGGTTGAAAGTGTCCCAGAGCGCTCAGTTGCCGATGACCGCGGCGGTTTGGCGGGCCATCGCCAGTTCCTCGTTGGTGGGGATCACCAGCACCTCGATCGCCGACTCGGCGGTCGAGATTCGTCGCTGCGCCTTCGAGCGGACGGAATTNNTTGACCTGTTCGTCCAGCACCGTCCCGAAGGCCGGCTGCAGGCGGTCGACGACCATCTTGCGGATGTGGTCGGCGTTCTCGCCGACGCCCGCGGTGAAGGTGATCACGTCGCAGCCGCCGAGGAAGGCGATGTAGCTGCCGATGTAGCCGACCAGGCGGTGCACGTAGATGTCCAGGCCGAGCTTGGCCTGCTCGTCCCCGGCCTCGATCAGCGCCTTGATGTCGCGCATGTCGGTCTTGCCGGTGAGCCCGAGCATGCCGGAGCGCTTGTTGAGCAGGGTGTCGATCTCGCCGAAGGTGGCGCCAGCCTTGCGGAAGAGAAAGGCATGCAGACCCGGGTCCACGTCGCCGGAGCGGGTGCCCATCACGAGTCCCTGAAGGGGCGTCAGGCCCATGGACGTCTCGATCGGATGCCCCCTGTCGATGGCCGACAATGACGCGCCGTTGCCCAGGTGGCAGACGATCTGCTTGAGCTCGGAGTAGTCGCGGCCGAGGAACTCCGCGGCCTGGTGCGAGACGTAGTCGTGCGAGGTTCCATGGAAGCCGTAGCGGCGGATCTCGTGCTTCGCGGCCAGGTCACGGTCGATCGCGTAGGTGTAGGCCTCCGCAGGCAGTTCTGCGAAGAAGGCCGTGTCGAAGATGGCGACGTGGGGGACGTCAGGCAGCACTCGGCGGGCAGCGCGGATGCCGGCGATGCCGGGCGGGTTGTGCAGGGGTGCCAGCCCGGAGAGGTCCACCAGCTTCTGGATGACGCCGTCGTCGATGATCGTGGTCTTGTTGAAGGCGGTGCCACCGTGGACGGTGCGGTGGCCGACGGCCACGGCGTCGGCGATGGCGGGCCCGTGCTCGTCGAACATCGCGACGACGGCGGTGAGTGCCTCGGTGTGGTCGAGGAAGACCTGTTCGGTGGAGAACTCCTCACCGTTGACTTCGTGCTCTATGGTGCCGGGGGAGGCGTCGCCAATCTTCTGCACGAGCCCGACCGCCATCACGGCCTCGGTCTCGGCGTCGATCATCTGGTACTTGATGGAGCTGGATCCGCAGTTCAACAGCAAGATGGGCTTCGGCATGTGGCGAGCCTATCGGCCGTCCCGGTCGCGGGGGCCCGCGAGGGCTGCGCCCGGGGTCGCCGGCGCCTACGGTTGGCGTACGGGACGATGAATTGGGCCGACGGTGCAAGGGCGCACCGGGGCGCACCGCGAAGGGGGCTTCGAGATGGGACGAGTCAGCGCGCAGCAATTCGTGGACCTGGTGGTCGACCCGGGCAGCTTCGTGCCGCTGCCGAGCCGTGGGGCGACGACGACCGATGCCGTTTACGCGGCCGAACTGGCCGCTGCGCAGGAGGCGACGGGGCTGGACGAGTCGGTGTTGTGCGGCACCTCGCGCGTCGGCGGTCAGGAGGTGGTGCTGGTGGCCGGGGAGTTCGGCTTCCTGGCAGGCTCGATTGGCGTGGTCACGAGTGATCTGATCCTGGCCGCCTTCGACCATGCGACGGCGCACCAGATGCCCTTGCTGGTCTCGCCGTGCTCGGGCGGCACCCGGATGCAGGAGGGGACGCCCGCATTCGTCCAGATGGTGAAGATCGGGCAGGCCGTCCGCGCGCACCGGCGGGCTGGGCTGCCCTACCTTGCACACCTGCGGCACCCGACCACTGGCGGGGTGCTGGCCTCCTGGGCCTCGCTGGGGCACTACACGACCGCGCAGCCGGGCGCGATGGTCGGATTCCTGGGCCCCCGTGTGCAGGAGGCGCTGACCGGGCGCCGGATCGAGGACGGCATCCAGCGCGCCGAGAACCTGGAACGGGTCGGTGTCATTGACGCCGTGGTGGCCGACGAGTGCGTCCGGTCGCTGTGGCTGCGCTGGCTGGACGCGATCGGGCCGGCCCACGAACGCCAAGGGTCGGGGATGCCTCCCGTGACGGTGGGCGCGGTGTCGACAGAGCCGGTCGAGGACGCTGGCGTCCCCGCAACGACGCAGGATCCGTGGCCCGCGGTTGAGGCGTCCCGGGCAGACGACCGTCCCGGCGTGCTGGATGTCGTCGCGGCGTGTGGCGGGACGGCCGTCTGGTTCTCCGGGACCGGTGACGGAGGTGTCGACCCGACCATCAAGGCGGGGCCGGTGCGCTGGTGCGGCCGTCCACTGATGCTGGTGGGCATGTGCCGCGACACCCAGACCCACCACGAGTTGGGCCCGGCGGGGCTGCGGATCGCGCAGCGGGCCTTCGCTGCGGCGCAGGAGCTCGGGCTGCCCGTGGTCACCATGATCGACACGCCCGGCGCCGAACTGAGCGCGTGGGCCGAGAACCACGGACTGTCCGGGGAAATCGCCCGGACCCTCGGGTCCCTTGCCGAGCTGACCGTGCCCACGGTCAGCGTCATCCTGGGCGAGGGCGGTGGGGGAGCGGCCCTGTCGTTGTTGCCGGCCGACCGGACCCTGGTGGCCGAGAGCGGCTGGTTGTCGCCCATCGCCCCGGAGGGTGCATCGGCGATCATGGGACGCTCCGGCGGGGACGCGGCGGCGATGGCCCGCGCGCACCGGATCGGCGCCCATGACCTGGTCGCGATGGGGGTGGCGGAGGCGATCATCCCCGAGCCGGATGACTGGTCGAGGCCACCTCTCGGCCCCGAGGCATTGTCGTCGCGCGGCCACTTCTGTGATGCGGTGGGAGTGGCCGTACTCGAGCAGCTGGAGGAACTTGCCGCGATTCCGACCGACGAACGGCTGACGGCGCGACGGGAGCGTTTCCGCGCCGTGGGCTGAGGGCGTACCGTCAGCGGATCAGAACTGACCCATCTGCTGGGCCTGGAGCTGCAGCCGGTTGATGCGGTCGGCCATCGGCGGGTGGGTGCTCATCAGCTGGCGCACCTGGCCGAAGGGGTTGGCGATCATCATGTGCGCGGCGTTCTGCAGCTGGCGGTTGGGGGCCAGGGGAGCGACGGCCACGCCGTGCTCGAGTTTCGCCAGCGCCTGGGCCAGGGCGAGCGGATCCCCGGTGAGCTTCGACCCATCCTCGTCCGCGTCGTACTCGCGGGTGCGGCTGATCGCCATCTGGATCACTGACGCAGCCAGCGGCGCAAAGATCGCCGCAGCGAGCAGACCCAGCGCATTGCCGTTGCGCTCGTCACTGCGTCCGCCGGAGAACATGGCGCCGAAGCTGAGCATTTGCCCGATCGTGCTGATCATGCCGGCGATGGCGGCTGCCACCGAGCTGGTGAGGATGTCGCGGTTGTAGACATGCATCAGCTCGTGGCCGAGCACTCCGCGCAACTCACGCTCGTCCAGCAATTGCAGGATTCCCTGCGTGCAACACACGGCCGCGTTCTGCGGGTTGCGACCGGTGGCGAAGGCATTGGGGGACGACGTGGGGGAGACGTACAGGCGCGGCATCGGTTGGCCCGCGCGCTGGCTCAGCTCGGAGACGATCCGGTACATTTCGGGAGCCTGCTCAGGGCTCACCTCGACCGCACCCATCGAGCGGATCGCGATCTTGTCGCTGTTCCAGTACGAGTAGAAGGTGGTGGCCAGGCCCATCAGGGCGAAGATCCAGATGTAGGACGAACTGCCCGTGTACGCGGCGAGGGAGCCGCCGACAAGCAGCAGCAGGCCGAAGATGCCGCCGAAGAGCATCGCCGTCTTCGCGCCGTTGTAATGGTTGTGCATGTCTTCACAACGCCTCTCGCTGGAGTGCTTGTTCCCGCCGTTGCTGTCACCAGCCTGTGAGTCGGCCGCGCCGGTGGTGCCATCCCCAGAATGACAGATCGTCCCCGGGCCGGGCCCGGGGACGATCCGTCAACTGACTACAGCTGTGTGCGAGTACTGCGCGGTTGCTGGATCAGCTGCCGACCGAGTTCACCTGCAACTGCTTGGTGGCCTTGTTCAGGCCATTGCCGCCGCCCGAGGGATCCAGATCGATGTTGGCCGGGATGTAGCCGTAACCGAGCAGGCCCTTGTTGCCGACGGTCCGGTCGACCTTGGTGGTGGTGGCGTTGATGTTGATCTTGACGGTCGGCGCCAGGGTGCCACCGCGACGATCGGCGACCGTGTCGATGAACGACTCGACGAGCCCGCCGGGCATCACGTAGTGCGAGTACGACTGGTAGGCGCGAGCATTCTGCTTCGCGTCCCGGGCCGCCAGGTTGAGGTCGGTCGGGTTTCCGAGCACCAGGCCTGACTTGTTGAGCGGCTGGAAGTCGCTGCGGATGCCGTCGCCGACGAAGCCGTAGACGCCGTCCGGGCCGCGCAGGCCAGCCGCGTAGGTGAAGGCGTGGCTGATCGTGAACAGGTAGTACTTGTACTGGCCGTTCACCTTCTTGATGACGAACTGCGGGCGCTCGGTCTGGTCGTTGACGCAGTTGGCCGAAAGGATCGGCGGCAGGTACTTCCACTTGGTGAGCTGCTTGTTCGTCGCCACGGCCAAGCCGATGTTGGCCATCTGGAAGTTGGCGCCGGACGCGGTCACCGCGTCGGCATCTTCGCCGGACCTGCCCAGGTCGGAGTCCTGGCACTGGTAGTCACCACGATCGCCCGCGGTGTTGCCCTCAAACACCATGAAGGTCTTGCCCGGGTAGGCTGGATCTTCGAAGGTGAAGGGATCGCGGAAGCTGTAGTAGGGGTTCTGCTCGACCGTCTGGTAGTACTTGCCGTCGGCCTTCAGCAACTCCTTGTGCCCGTTGAACCCGGACAAGCTCAGCCCGTCGGCGTCGGCTTTCAGCTTGCCGGTTGACCAGGCTCAACTTCTGGCCGATTGTCCAGCCCCGGGCATCCCCGTTCCAGCCGCGAACTCCTGCGCCTGGATCGCCGTGATGGCCACCGTGTTCACGATGTCGTCCACCAGCGCACCACGCGAGAGGTCATTGACCGGACGGTTGAGGCCCTGCAGCACCGGGCCCACCGCGACGGCACCCGAGGTGCGCTGCACGGCCTTGTAGGTGTTGTTGCCCGTGTTGAGGTCGGGGAAGATGAAGACCGTCGCCTGGCCCGCCACCTCGGAACCGGGCATCTTCTTCTGTCCCACCACGGGGTCCACGGCCGCGTCGAACTGGATCGGCCCCTCGACCTTCAGGTCCGGACGACGTTCCCGCACCAGGCGGGTCGCCTCGCGCACCTTGTCGACGTCCGCTCCCGAACCCGACTCACCCGTCGAGTAGGACAGCATCGCGACCCGGGGCTCGATGTCGAAGGCCGCGGCCGTGTCGGCGGATGAGATCGCGATGTCGGCCAGCTCCTCGGACGTCGGGTCGGGGTTCACTGCGCAGTCGCCGTAGACCAGCACCCGGTCGGGCATGCACATCAGGAAGGAGCTGGAGACGACCTTCACGCCCTCCTTGGTCTTGATGAACTCCAGCGACGGACGGATGGTGTTCGCCGTCGTGTTCACTGCCCCAGAGACCATGCCGTCGGCCATGCCGAAGTGCACCATCATCGTCCCGAAGTAGGAGGGGTCGTGCATCCGGTCCTTGGCCTGTTCGAAGGTGACGCCCTTCTTGGCGCGCAGGTGCGCGTACTCGATCGCGAACTTGTTGAGCAATTCATCGTCGGTGGGGTCGATGATCCGCGCCTTGGTCAGGTCGAAGCCCAGCGTGCGAGCCCGGGTGTTGATGGCCAGCGGGTCACCCAGCAGGATGATCCTGGCCACATTGCGTTCCAGGATGATCGACGCCGACTCCAGGATCCGGTCGTCGGACGACTCCGGCAGCACGATCGTGCGGACGTCGCGACGGGCCTGGGCCATCAACTGGTACTCGAACATGCGCGGCGTGCGGATCTCGCCACGGTGCAGGTTCAGGGCCTTGAGGAGCGCATCCTCGTCGAAGTTCTCCGCGAACATCTGGCGCGCGATCTCGACCTTGCGCGGGGAAGAGGTGCGGGTGCCCTCAAGGCCGAACAACTTCTCCGCGGTCGTGTAGGTTCCCGACGCGACGGTGCCGATCGGGATGCGCGCGTCGACGCCGTCCATCAGCTTGCGGACATTGGCCGGGATCTCGTATCCGCCGACCAGGAAGATGGCCGCGATGTTCGGGAAGGTGTCGGAGCGGTGCGCCATCACCAGCCCGGGCAGCAGGTCCGAGCGGTCGCTCGGCATGACGATCGTGAACTCCTTCTGGAGCCGGTCCAGCAGGTTCGGCAGCGTCATGCCAGCCACCAGGGTGCCCAGCGACTCGCGTTCCATGTCGGCTCGGGTTCCCATCCACAGCTCGGCGCCGAGCGCCTCGAACTGCATCCCGACGGTCGGTGCGGACAAGATGCCGTTCTCCGGCAGGACGGCGGTGACCAAGGTGGAGTCCACGGACGACAGCGCGGCGCGGGCCTCCTTGACCAAGGCCGGGTCGACGCGCGTCGCGGTCAGGCCGATGACGGTGTTGTGGGCGCGGCGGAACTCCCCCAGCGCCATCACGCCCGAGCGTCGGATGGTGTCGGCGTCGCGTCCCTTGCCCCGGACGACGAGAAGCACCGGCGCGTTGAGGTTGGCGGCGACCTGGGCGTTGAAGTTCATCTCGGTGGGGGCCGAGACATCGCCGTAGTCGGAGCCAAGCACGACGATCGCGTCGTAGCGCTCGGCCAGCGAGCCGTACTTGTTGACGATGTGGGTCATCGCATCATCGGGGGCGGCGGCCAGATCGGCGTAGCTCACGCCAATGGCGTCCTCGTAGCTCTGCCGAATGACGTTCTGGCCGATCAGGGTGCGGGTCACGGCGTCGTCCTCGGCCCACTTCACCAGCGGACGAAAGACGCCGATGTTCGAGACGGTGCGGGCGAGTGAGTCGATCAGCCCGAGGGCAATGGCGCTCTTGCCGACGCCTCCCTCGGTGGATGCGATGTACACGGCTTTGGTCACGCGCCGAGCCTAGCCGCCCCGCCGTCACTTCGGAGGGTGACCCTGCGGGGGTCGGGCAACCGGGCTACTCCTGCGCCTCACCCGCGCGGTTGACCAGGTGGCCGACGGCCAGCCCGTCGCCGAGGGCCAGCGCGGCGGTGATCCAACCGAGCCACTGATGGCCCGGCCAGACCACGATCGCGACGACCGTGGCCAGCAGGACGAGCGCCAGCACGCTCCAGAAGGCGCGGGCGTGGGCGGCGAAGGGACGCACGATGGCGGAGTGGCGCCCGACGAACATGCCCAGCGCGATGGTGACGGCCCCGACCAGGATGAACAACGCCGGAAGGGCGATCTTCGGGTCGGCCAGTGCGACGAGTGCACCGCCGACGGCGGCGGCGGCACCGAGGCCCACGAAGTACATGGAGTAGGAGCGCACCACCTTGCTGTTCAGGGCGCGCAGCGCGGTCTTGTCCACGAACTCGTTGTCAACCATCGCCCCAGTGTGGCGCGAAGCGTCCCCGCGTGTCAGCTGGGTGCGCTGGGCGTCCGCTGGCTGACGGCCCACGATGCGAGTGTCCGAGCCGCGTCATAGCCTTGGGCCATGCTTTCCCTTGGAGCCCATGTCGACCAGACCGATCCCATCGCCGAGGCGCAGGCCCGCCAGGCCACGCTCTCGCAGTTCTTCCTCGGTGACCCGCAGGGTTGGAAGGGTCCGAAGGTCGCCTACGAAGGCGGCGCCGAAGCCCTGCGCGAGGCAGCGACCGCAGCGGGCGTCGACCTGTACGTGCATGCGCCCTATGTGCTGAATGTGGCGACCTTCAACAACCGCATCCGCATCCCCTCCCGCAAGCTCTTGCAGCAGACGGTGACCGCCGCGGGCGAGATCGGGGCCAAGGGCGTGATCGTTCACGGCGGCCACGTCGGTGCGGGCGACGACGCCGAGAAGGGCTTCGACAACTGGCGCAAGGCCGTCGACGGCCTCGACCTGACCGTGCCGCTGCTGATCGAGAACACCGCTGGCGGCGCGAATGCGATGGCCCGCCACCTCGACCGGATCGCCATGTTGTGGGAGGCGATCTCCACCGCGTCCGGCTTCGAGAATGTCGGTTTCTGCCTCGACACCTGCCATGCCCATGCCGGTGGCGAGGAACTCGTCGGGCTGGTCGAACGCGTCAAGGCGATCACCGGACGGATCGACCTGGTGCACTGCAATGACTCCCGTGACGCCTTCGACTCCGGAGCCGACCGGCATGCCAACCTGGGGCAGGGGCAGGCCGATCCCGAGGGGCTCTTCGAGGTGGTCCGGGTGGCCGGTGCCCCCGTGTGTCTGGAGACCCCCGGCGGCGCAGAGGTGCACTCCCTCGAGCTCGACCTGCTGCGCCAGAAGCTCGGCGAGTGATGGGCGAGTTCAGCAACTACCACCTGGCACGGATGATCGCCGACTCGGCGCAACGCTTCGCCGAGCGCCCCGCCACCCGCATCGAGGGGCCGGACGGGCAGTGGCAGGTGCTCACCTACCGCGAGTTCCACGAGGCGATCGTCCGCGTCGCGTGCGCTCTGGTCGACGTGGGCGTCCAGACCGGTGACCGGGTGGCAATCCTGTCCGCGAACCGTCCCGAGTGGAGCATCGTCGACCTGGCGGTCGCCTCCGCCGGGGCGGTCAGCGTCCCGATCTTTGCGACCTCCACCGTGGAGCAGGTCCGTCACGTGGTGACCGACTCTGGAGCGAGGCTGGTCTTCGTGGCTGGCGCGCGTGAGCTGGCCACCGTGCGGGAGGCCAGCGCCGCCCCGATGGTGATCAGCTTCGACGAGCTGGACGAGGTGTCGAGCCTCGCGTCCCTGCTGGCCACCGACCATTCGCGCCACCGTGATGAGATTGCCGCCCGCACCGCCGCCGGACGAGGGCAAGACCTCGCCACCATCATCTACACGTCCGGCACCACGGGCAAGGCGAAGGGCGTGATGCTCAGCCACGGAGGTTTCGGCGCCCAGCAGGCCGCCATCGACGAGTGTTGGGACTTTCGACCCACCGATTCCAGCCTCTGCTTCCTGCCGCTGGCCCACGCGCTGGAACGCGACTGGACCTTCCACCTGTTCCACCGTGGCTGCCTGAACACCTACTGTCCCCGCCCGAAGGAGGTCGGACGACTGCTCGCCAAGGCCCGCCCGACGCTGCTGGTCAGCGTCCCGATGCTCTTCGAGAAGGTCATGTCGGGGGCACGCGCGCAGGCCTCCTCGCCCGTGGCCCGGCGCACCTTCGAGTGGGCGCTGCGGGTTGGCGGCCAGTGCCAACACGCCTATCGCAAGGGTGCCACCCCATCGCTTTGGTGGCGGGCGCAGCTGCCCGTGGCGGACAAGCTGGTGCTGTCGAAGATCCGTTCTGCGGTCGGCGGCTCGAAGACGCTGCTGGTCAGTGGCGGGGCGCCGCTGCGCCGCGAGGTGGAGGAGTTCTTCTCCGCCGCCGGAATCCTGCTGGGTCAGGGATACGGGCTCACCGAGACCGGGCCGATGGCGACGATCTACGCCCCCGACCGGTTCAAGCTGGGGACGGTGGGCTTCCCGATCCGGGGCGCCGAGTTCCGCATCGGCGCCGAATCGGAACTCATCGTCCGAACGCCGTCGATGATGCTCGGCTACTGGGGTGACGAAGAGGCCACTCGCGCCGTGCTCGGCGAGGATGGATGGCTGCACACCGGGGACGTGGGTTACGTCGACACCGACGGATTCGTCGTGGTGACCGATCGGCTCAAGGAGCTGATCGTCACGGCCAACGGCAAGAACGTCGCCCCTCAGGCCGTCGAGGCCGCCCTGCTGGCCGAGGCTCGTTTCGACCAGGTGATGGTGGTGGGCGACTCGCGTCCGTGCCTGGTCGCCATCATCCAGCCGACGCAGGACGGCTGGGCCTCGCTCGCCCAGGAGGCAGGGGTGAGTGGGGCACCCGAGGAATTGGCCGACGACTCGGCGATGCAGGCGCTCGTGCGTCAGCGGGCGGCCGATCTGACGTCCGGACTGGCGCACGAGGAACAGGTGCAAGACGTGATCTTGTCAGCTGGCCGCATCACCCAGGCCAGCGGGCTTCTCACGCCCACCTTGAAGATTCGGCGCTCGCAGGTGGAGAAGGCCTTCGCGTCCCAGGTCGAGGCCACCTACGAAAGGGTGCGAAGCGCTCGAAAGTCGAGGTCCGCTCGCTAGACTCGGTTCACCTACGGTGGCGTAGGTACGCCATCCGAGAGGCCCAAACCATGGACAACGCAGCCGCGCAGGACGTCGTCGCCGACCAGTCAGGCACCGACGACATGTTCCGTGATGCCGACCACATTGCCCACATGTTCCGTGATGTCGTGGCGCGCCACGGCAACCGTCCGGCCAGTCGGGTGCGGGCTGGGGACGGGTGGTCGGTGCAGACCTACCGCCAGATCGACCAGCGGGTGCAGGCCACCGCGCGTGCGCTGGTCGCGGCAGGCATCCAGCGGGGTGACCGGGTCGCGATCTTCGCGAACAACTCCCCGGAGTGGTTCCAGGCTGACCAGGCCTGCCTGCGCGTCGGCGCGGTGCCCACCCCCATCTATGCCACCAGCACGCCCGAGCAGATCACCCACATCGTCAATGACTCCGGCACCCGGATCGTCTTCCTCGGCGGCCGCTCCGAGGCTGAGCGCTGCCTCGGTGCCCGCGCCGAGATGCCCAGCCTGGAACGGCTGGTCAGCTTCGAGCCGGTCGAGGCGGACGGGGTGGAATCGCTCGCCGGCTTCGAACGCGGCGACATCGCTCGGCGTGGGGAATTGGACGCCGCAGTGGAGCAGCGGATGGCCGAGGCGTCGGGGGAGGACCTGGCGTCCATCATCTACACCTCCGGTACCACCGGCGCCCCGAAGGGCGTCATGCTCCAGCACAAGGCGCTGATGGCGCAATGCCGCGCCCTGGACGTCTTCTTCGACCCCGAACCAGCCGACCACTCCCTGTGCTTCCTTCCCCTGTCCCATGCGCTGGAACGGGCGTGGACGACCTACATCACCAGCCATGGCTGCATGAACACCTATGTGCCCAATGCCAAGACCGTCGCCGACATGCTGGTGCTGGCCAAGCCGACGCTGATGGTCTCGGTGCCAAAGCTGTACGAGACGGTGTACGCCACCGCGCACGCGAAGGTGGCCGACGACCCGGCGCGCAAGGCGGTCTTCGACTGGGCGCTGCGCGTCGGTGGCCAGTGCCAGCGCGCCTACCGCAAGGGCAAGCAACCCAGCGCCTACTGGCGGGCCCAGTTGCCGCTGGCCGACAAGCTGGTGCTCTCCAGCATCCGGCAGGCGATGGGCGGCAACAAGACCGTGCTGGCCTGCGGTGGTGCGCCGTTGCGGGTGCAGGTGGAGGAGTTCTTCTCCGCCGCCGGAATGCTGTTGCTGCAGGGCTTCGGCCTCACCGAGGCTTCCCCGCTGATCAGCTTCAACCCGCCAACCGAGTTCAAGTTCGGCAGCTGCGGACGGGTCATGCCCGGCGGTGAGCTGAAGATCGGGGCCGAGAGCGAGATCCTCTACCGCGGGCCGAACCTGATGGCGGGTTACTGGAACAACCCCGAGGCCACCGCCGCCGCGATCGATGACGACGGCTGGTTGCACACCGGGGACGGTGGCTACGTCGACAACGAGGGTTACCTGGTCATCAACGACCGGCTGAAGGACATCATCGTCACCCTCAACGGCAAGAACATCTCGCCCCAGCCGATCGAGGGCATGCTGCTCGCCGATCCCTTGTTCGAGCACGCAGTGCTGCTGGGTGACAACCGTCCCTGCCTGACCCTTCTGGTCAAGCCCTCGCTGCCGCATCTGGAGCCGATCGCCAAGCAGCGGGGTATCGCCTTCAGCAACCCGTCCGAACTGGTGCACAACTCCGAGGTGGTGGACGAGCTGCGCGCCCGCGTGCAGGCCCTCACCACCAAGCTGCCGAGCCACGAGCAGATCCGCGACCTTCGGGTGCTCGTTGAGGACTTCACCATGGACAACGGCCTGCTCACCCCGACCCTGAAGGTCAAGCGGCGCGAGGTCGAGAAGCGCTTCGAGTCGATGGTGGACGAGATGTACGCCAAGATCGCCGACCGCCGCAAGGGCAAGTCCGGGGACTAGGCAGCACAAGTGAGCAACGACGACAAATCCGTCGGTTCCCGTCCGGCCTGAGCAGCACCAGTACAGCCCCCACCCACCATGCAGATCGGGGCGCCTCCCGCAGGAGGCNNGGGGGCCCCCCCGATCGCTTGTTTCCAGGCCCGTCAGGTCATGATTGGCGCAGCTCGAACACCGCGACCGTGCGAGCGGGGACGTTGAAAGTCCCCGAAGCCCGGGCAAAGGTGGACGTCTTCACCACCGGGTCGGAACCCTTGGTCTGCACTCCCGACAGGGTGTAGGCAGCGCCCTTGGCCACCGGGACGACCTGCTGCACGTCGTCGTCGGAAGCGTTGAAGACCACCACCAGGCCCTTCAGCTTCGCGTCCGCGTCGGTGCCGACGGTGTCGTCGATGCGCTGGACGATGACGCCCGGCTTCGCATCAGCGGTACCGGAGACCGGGTAGCTGACCTTCTGCTTGATCTGCACCGCAGAACCAAGCCGGAAGAGCTTGGTCGAGAAGCGCAGCTTCAGCAGGTCCTGTGCCTGGGCGGTGGCCGTCTGCACGTCCGCCTTCGACGGCTTGAGGGCCGAGTTGGCGAGCAGCGGCTGCTGGAAGGCGTACTTGGACGAATTGTCCGCCTTCATGGGCAGTCCGTGGCCGAAGCCGTTGTCGGCACCCGTCCAGTCGAGCGTGTTGAACCAGTCGCCCGAGTTGTACGAGTTGCGGTCCAGCGACTTGCTGCGCAGCAGGTCGGCACCCGCGTGCCAGAACGACGGCGTCTGCGCCAGCGCGGTGGTCGACAGCGAGATGGTATTCATCCGCACCCGATCAGCCATCGACGTGTCGGTCGGCAGCTTCATGGTGAGCGAATCCCAGATCGTCTCGTTGTCGTGCGCGTCGACGTAACTGATCACCTCCTGGGGTGAGGACGCATAACCAGCGGGCGCCCCGTTGTAGTCGACCTCGGAACCCTTGACCGGCTGGCCACTGGTCGAGGTGAACAGGAAGTCGCGCAGGTTGCCGGCCAGGCCCAACTGCACCAGGTCGGTGTCGTGGGCCAGGTTCGTGGTGGCCTGGTCGTTGATCGGCGCCCCATTCGGGTCGGTCGCCTCGCCAGAGCCGAAGCCCTGCTTGCGGGGGTCGTCGTCGAAGGGTCCGCCACCTCGTACGGCGTCACGGAGCCGATCGGAGAAGGTACCGATCCCGGTGCCGTCCAACTGGCCCTGCGTGGCCTGGGTGAACAGCGCGTTGTCGGCGACCTCACCGAAGTTCCAGCCCTCGCCGTAGAGGTAGACCGACTTGCCGTCCACTCCGTCCTTCTTCAACGTCAACTGGTCCAGGGCGGATCGCACGGCCTTCATGCTGTCGACCGAGTGGTGACCCATCAGGTCGAAACGGAAGCCGTCGACCTTGTACTGCTTGGCCCACAGCACGACCGAGTCGACCATCAGCTTGTTCATCATGGCGTGTTCGGTGGCGGTGTTCTGGCAGCAGGTGGACGTGTAGACCGCACCGGACGCGTCGAGGCGTTGGTAGTACCCGGGCACGACCTTGTCGAGCACCGAGTTCTTGGCCTGGCCCGAGGCCGCTGTGTGGTTGAAGACCTGGTCGAGGACGACGCGCAGGCCGTCCGCATGCAGGCCGCCCACCATGGAGCGGAACTCGGCCACCCGGGGGCCACCGTCCGCGGTCGCCGTGGTGGACGCGTAGGAGCCCTCCGGGGCGAAGAAGTGCAGCGGGTCGTAGCCCCAGTTGTATCCGTCCGCATCGGCGATCTTGGTGATGCAGGCTTGCTGCTCCTCGCTGTCGGCGGGGTAGGACTCGAGGTCACACGGCGGGCTTTGCTGCTTGGACGGGTCCTCCTCGATGGTGGCGATGTCGAAGGTGGGTAGCAGGTGCACCGTGTTCAGGCCGGCCTTCGCGAGCGCCTTGAGGTGCTTGGTGCCCGCGGAGTTCTCGGTGAAGGCCTTGTAGGAGCCGCGGTCCTCGGCGGGCACGGTGGTGTCGGTGATCGAGAAGTCCCGCACGTGCAACTCGTAGATGGTCGAGTCGACGGCCTGCGCCAGCTTCGGCGAAGCGGTCTTCGTCCACTGTGTGGGCTGCCAGGCCCTGCTCGTCAGGTCGACGGCAACCGAGCGGGTCGAGTTCACCGTCAGCGCGACCGAGTAGGGGTCGGTGACCTGGTTGGTCTCGACCTTGCCGGTGCTGGGGGCGAAGACCTTCACCTCGAACAGGTACCGGACGTTCTCCAGCGAGCGCGGGCCGGAGTAGGTCCACGTGCCCGAGGCATCCTTGGTCATCGCGCGCCGGGTGGCCTTCGAGGCGTCGGCGTCGGAGCTGCCCGCTGGCCAGGTGAGCAGGGTCGCCGACCGTGCCGTCGGTGCCCAGACCCGGAAGGTGGCCTTGGCGGCGCCGAAGGTGACGCCCAGCTTCTTGCCCGCAGCCTTCTTGGCGTACAGGGCGTCGAGGACCAGCGGCACCTGGACGCCGGTGGCGTCGAGCAGTTCACCCGCACCGGAGTACATCGCCACGGCGACCTGGCCGGTGAGGATCTGGGCGACCTTCTTCGTGGTCGTCTTGTCCAGCTGCAGGGCGATGTAGCCCTTGAGCTCCGGGTGTGCCGCGATGACCGCGGCACCCAGCCCGGCTGCGTCATGGGTCAGGTCGGCCTGGCCCATGTCGTCACTGACCAGGGACTCGGCGTCGATCGCCAGCGTGCCGCTGGGCGACCAGTGCAGGCGCCACTTGAGGGTCGAGGGGTCGACGCCGGTGGGGACGGCCGAGGCCGGCCACGCGATGGTGTCCTGGTCGACCCAGACCGCCTTGGCCCCCTTCAGGTCGGGGGCGGCCCCAGCCTTGGAAGTGGTGACCTTCGGCTCGTGGGTGGTGGAGTTCCAGGTGATGGTCACCACGGTGCCGTCGCTGGGCACGGAGACGGCGATGTTGGAGCCGTCCTTCGCGCCACCGACGCCGTAGCTCTCGGCCCAGCTCTGGCCGACGGCCACCTTGAACTCGTAGTTGCCTGCGGGGATGGCCGTCGAGCTCCACGAGTAGGTGCCGTCACCGTCGGGGTCGGTGAGCCACGGCTTCATGCAGTCGGGCGTCCAGTCGTCGGTGCAGCCGAGCTCGCTCTGGAAGCTGCCCGGGGCGGTGACGATGGGGCCCTGCGCGTCGCTGGTGACGTAGTGGGTGGCGTGGTCGTAGTAGAAGGTGACCTGGCCGGGGCTGGTGTAGGCGAGGTTGGAACCGCCCGCGGCGCCACCAGCGCCGTAGTTCTCGTCCCAGCTGCCGTTCAGCGCGGCCTTGTACTCGTAGTCACCGGCGGGGATGGTGTACGTCCCCTTCCAGACCTGGTCCTTGGCGTCGAGCGTCAGCTGGGCCTGGTCGCAGGCGGGCTGCCAGTCGTCCGAGCAGCCCATCTCCGAGTTGTGGTTGCCAGCGACGGCGACCTTCTCGGGCTGCGTGACCGGGCCCACCGAACCAGTGTTGCCGCCGGTGGACCCACCGGTGCTGGCGCTGGCCGCACCGGTGATGGCGTAGGTGGAGGTGGCGTTCACGTTGCCGGAGATGTCCTTGACGATCGCTCGGTACTCCAGCAGCTCACCCTTGGGCAGGTGCGAGACATCCGCGAACACGCGGTAGGGCGCGTTGTCGTCGGTGCCGAGCACGGTCCACTCGGTCGTGCCGACGGGTCGGTACTCGAAGGTGACCTGCAAGAAGGTGTTCTCGGGAACCGAGGCGCCGATCTCGGCCCGGCCGCCGACCACGGCACCCGCGCTGGGGCTGGCGAACTGGATCGCGGGGGCGGCCTTGCGCTTCTTGATCGGGGAATGGGCCTTCCAGACGCTCACCGACAGGGCAGGGACGGACGCGGTGACGCGGGTGTCCTTGCCGGAGGCGAGGGTCTTGCTGGTGCCGTACACGGGGGTGAACTCGTTGTTCGCCGTGTAGGTCTGGAAGGCGGCCGACTTGGCGGTGGTCGCATTGTTCACGGCCACGATGTATTCGACGCCCGTGCTGCGGTCGATGCGGCTGAAGGCGTAGATGCCCGCGTCGCTGGAGGCGTAGCGGTGGATCTGGGCGCCGTCGGCGAGGGCCGGGTTGGCCTGGCGCACCTTCGCCAGCTTGGCGATGGCCTTGTACAGCGGCGCCGTGGTGTCGTAGTGGTCACCGGTGCCCATGGTGCCGCCGCCGACCAAGGTCTCGGATGCGTACTGCGAGACCTTCGTGCCGAACATGTCCTCGCGGGAGTCCTTGTCGCCACCGGTGCCGGTGAAGCCCTGTTCGTCCCCGTAGTAGGTGATCGGGTTGCCGCGCGTCAGGTACATGATCTGGTTCGCGAGCTTCGTGCGGGCGAGCAGGTCGTCCCCGGTGTAACCAGCCTTGGACAGCATCATGCCGATGCGGCCCATGTCGTGGTTCCCCAAGAAGGTGGGCAGCTGGTAGGCATTCGAGTCGGTGTCGGTGAACCAGTCGTCCGAGGCGTAGAAGTCACGGATCGTCGTGGTCGCCTTGCCACTGACGGCGTTGACGGCCATCGACTGGAAGCCGAAGTCGAGGGTGGCCTGGAGCTTTCCCTTGGTGGTGTAGGTCGACTCGACCGAGGGGGTGGAGTCGTAGACCTCGCCGAAGGCGAAGAACTTGTCGTTGCCGACTTTCTTGGCCTGGTCGAGGATGCGCGGGATGAACTCCTGCCAGAACTCCAGATTCACGTGCTTGACGGTGTCGATCCGGAAACCGTCGACCCCGAAGTCCACCCAGCTGGAGTAGATGTCGCCCATTCCCTTGACGACCTCCGGCCGCTCGGTGAACAGGTCGTCCAAGCCCTGGAAGTCGCCGTAGGTGGACGACTCACCCGCCCAGGTCGAGTCGCCGCGGTTGTGGTACATCGTCGGGTCGTTCAGCCAGCCGGGTGTCTTGGCCGTCTTGTCGGCCTCCGTGGGGTAGGTCGGCGTGTATGGGAAGGAGTCCAGGTTCAGCTCGGGGATCTGGTTGGCCAGCTCGGTCGCGTTGAAGGTTTTGCCGTTCGCGTCCTTGTAGGGCTGGTCGGCCTGTGAAATGTAGGAATACTGCTTCTGCGCGTAGTCGAGGACGTCTGCGGTGTGGTTGGTGATGATGTCGAAGTAGACCCGCATGCCCTTGGCGTGGGCCGCCGCGATCAGGTCCTTCATGTCCTGGTTGGTGCCCAGGTGCGGGTCGATCTGGGTGAAGTCGGTGGTCCAGTAGCCGTGGTAGCCAGCCGAGGCATTCTCACCGGTGCCCTGCACGGGACGGTTCTTGAACGAGGGCGTCAGCCAGATGGCGGTGGTGCCCATGCCCTTGATGTAGTCGAGCTTGCGAATGACGCCCTTGAGGTCGCCACCGTGGTAGAAGCCCTTGTCGGTTGGGTCATAGCCGGTTTCCAGTCGCCCGCCGGACAGCCCACCTTTGTCGTTCGCGGTGGAACCATTGGCGAAGCGGTCGGCCATCAGGAAGTAGAAGCGCTCGCGCGTCTGGGCACTGCGCAGGGAGTCGGCCGCGGCGGCCTTGTCGGCCGCGTCGACCGTGCCGGCCAGGCCGAGCGGGGTGACGCCGAAGCTGTGCGAGGTGTCGTCGTAGCTGACGACCACCTTCGCGGGGCCCGCGAGCACCAGCTCGGCGTTGCCGCTGCCTTCGCCGTAGGCCTCGTCCCACGCCTGGTTGATGGCGATCTTGTACTCATAGCTTCCGGCAGGCAGCTCGAAGGTCTGCGTGTAGATGCTCGAGTTCGGTTCTTGGACGAGCCGGGTGCTCTCACAGCTGGGTTGCCAGTCGTCGGAGCAGCCGAGCTCGTTCTGCAAGCTGCCCACCAGGGTGGCGGTGCGGGCGTCGGCTGCCGCCCTGGGCAGCGTCGATGTAGCGCCGAAGGTGAGCGCCAAGGTGGTGACCACCAAGGCGCTCGTTCGGCGGAGGATGGAGTGAACCTNNTGGGAATGGCTCGAAGGGGGGTCGGGCGACTACCAAGCACGCTAGACCGGCCCACTGACACATTTGAAGAGCAGATGGGTGACCAGTCACCAATCTGTGACCTTTGGACGAGCGAATCACTCGGTTCCGGGACGGCGAGCGGTGTCTGGACCGCTTGCGCCATGTGGTGGGATGGCGGGCATGGGATTTCGTGACCGCTGGATCAACCACCTGGTGCCCGAGGGCGGCATCAGCGTTGACGAGGCGCTGGGCCTGCTCGCCAAGGGCGGCGTGCTATGTGATGTGCGCACCCAGCCCGAGTACGAGGCGGGCCACGCGCCTGGCGCCCGCTTGGTCGACGTCGTCGCGCTGTCCGAGAGCGTGATGGACGCGGTCTACGAGGGCGACCCCTTCGCCGAGGCCGAGAAGCCAATCGTCCTGATCTGTGACACCGGGCTGCGCTCCGGGCAGGCCGTCCAGCTGGTGACGGCGCAGGGTTTCGAGTCGGCCTTCGTGGCCGGCGGCCTGCGCGCCTGGGTGGACGACGGGCNGATCCTCATCCCCGGTACGCCCCGACGTCGCTGAGGTTTGAGACGCGCTGAGCCCTACGCCGAGTCGCGCACGACCAGGGACGACTGCAGCAGCTGGGGGCTGTCGAACTCCCGTCCGTCCAGCAGCGCCCTCAGCATTCGCCCCGCCCGGTTCGCCATCTGCGCGGAAGGGTTGGTCGCCGTGGTCAGCGAGGGCGAGGTGTGCGCCGCCAGCGGGATGTCGTCGAAGCCGGTCAGCAGCAGGTCCTGCGGTACGCGCAGCCCGGNNCGCCGTCAGGTCGGAGGCGCACACCAGCGCGTCGAACTCCGCTCCGGTGGCCAGCAGCCGTTCCGCGGCCGCCTCGCCGCCAGCCATCGAGAAGTCGCCCTCGGCCTCCGCGACCACCCGCTGGCCAGCGGCACCAAGCCGCACCCGAAGGGCATTCCGCCGCCGGACGCCGGCCATCATGTCCAGTGGACCGGTGATGGTCGCGATGCGCGTCGCTCCCCGGGCCAGCAGGTGGTCGGCGATCAGATTGACCGCTCCCTCCTGGTCCATGTCCACATAGGGCGCTCCTGGCACCCCGGGGTCGCCGATGAAGACCACCGGACGTCCGGCGGCCAGCAACCGCTGAGCGATCTCGCGTCCGTGCACCGAGGCAGCGATGGCTCCGTCGATGTGTCCGCTGGCCAGGAAGCCGGCCAGGTCGTCAGGTGACTCGCCCGGCTGGCTCATCGTCAGCACCACCCGCGTCGACGCGTCCGCGAAGGCCTCGATCGCACCGCGGTAGAGCTGGGAGAAGAAGGGGTCGGAGAAGACCCGCTCGCTGGTCTCGGGGACGAGCACCGCCACCACTCCCACCGTGCGCGTGGCCAGGGCCCGGGCCATCGTGTTGGGCACATAGCCGAGTTTGGCGACGGCATCCTCGACGGCCAACCGCTTCTCGTCCGCGACGGTCACGCTGGAGGTCAGCACCCTCGAGGCGGTGGCGCGGGAGACGCCGGCCAGCCGGGCCACGTCGTCCAGCGTTGGCGTGCCACTTCGTCGCGGGCCAGCGGTCATCCCTTCACGGCCCCCTGCATGATGCCGGAGACCAACTGGCGCCCGGCGAAGAGGAAGACGAGCACGAGGGGCAGGGTCGCGAGCAGCACGCCAGCCATGATCAGGGCCATGTCCTTGAAGTAGGAGGCCTGCAGCAACTGCAGGGCCACCGGGAGGGTGGGATTGGCCGATCCAAGCACGATGAAGGGCCAGAAGAAGCTCGTCCATGATCCCACGAAGGTGAACAGGCCAAGCATCGCGGCCGCGGGACGGGCGGCGGGCAGCGCCACGTGCCAGAAGGAGCGGGCCATGTTGCAACCGTCCACGCGGGCGGCCTCGATCAGCTCGTAGGGCAGGGCCTCCTGGAGGTACTGCGTCATCCAGAAGACGCCGAAGGCGCTCACCATCGCGGGGACGATGACCGCCGACAGCTTGCCGGTCCAGCCCAGCTTCGCCATCACGATGAACAGGGGGATGATGCCCAGCTGGCTCGGGATCGCCATCGTCCCGATGATGAAGGCCAGCAGGAAGCCCTTGCCGCGAAAGCGCAGCTTCGCGAAGGCGAAACCGGCCAGCGTCGAGAAGAACATCACCGAGAGCGACGTCAGCACGGCGACGACCAGCGAGTTGCGGAAGGCCTGCCAGATGCCGATGTCGGAGTTCATCACGCGGCGGATGTTCTCCAGCAGGTGCCCCTCCGGCACCAGGGAGGGGATGGCGTGCTGGGCGATGCTGGTCGCCGTGCTGGAGGCCAGCAGGAAGGCGTAGTACAGCGGGGCCGCCGAGACCAGCAGGACGATTACCAGCACCAGGTAGGAGCGCAGGCCGGGCTTGCGCTGGCCGGACTCCATGCGGGCGCCGCGACGACGGGCGGCCCTGGCCGCGCCCTTGCCGGCGAACTGTTCGATGGCGGGTGACGACATCGTGGTGGTGTTCATCGGTGGGCCTCCTTGCGCTTGCGCGCGTGCGGCGCGGAGTCGGTGCCGGCGATGCGGCGGGTCAGATAGAAGTTGAGCAGCGCGAAGAGCACGACGACCAGGAAGAGGATCCAGGCGACGGCCGACGCTCGTCCGAGGCTGCGCTGGCTGCCCCAGCCGAGTTCGTACATGTACATCGTGACGGTCATCCACTGCCGGTCGGCGCCGCCGCCGCCGGAGGTGTCGAACATGCGCGGCTCGTCGAAGATCTGCAGGCCACCGATGGTGGAGGTGATGATGATGAAGACGATCGTGGGACGCAGCATCGGGATCGTCACGTTGAGGAAGGTGCGCACCCGGGAGGCGCCGTCCACGATCGCGGCCTCGATGGTCTCGCGCGGGATGGCCTGCATGGCGGCCAGGAAGATCAGCGTGTTGTAGCCGGTCCAGCGGAAGTTGACCATGGTCGCGATGGCGAAGTGGGAGGCGAGCACGTCGCGGTGCCAGCCGATCGGGCTCATGCCGAGCTTCGCGAGCACGGCGTTGACGACGCCGCTCTGGTCGGCGAAGAGCTGGCCGAAGATCAAGGAGACGGCGATGGGGGCCACCACATAGGGCAGCAGCACGCCCATCCGCCAGAAGGTGCGGGCCCGCAGGTTCGCGTCCAGCACCCAGGCCAGCAGCAGCGCGGCCACCACCTGCGGCACGGACGACAGCAGGAAGATGCTCAAGGTGTTGCGCATGCCCTTCCAGAAGCGTTCCTGGCCGAGCACCCAGGTGTAGTTGTCGAGCCCGACGAAACCCTTGTTGCCCTGCAACAGGCCCCACTTGTGGACGCTGACGAAGGCCGTGTAGACGAGCGGGAAGAGGCCCGTGATCGCCCAGATCAGGAAGAAGGGCGCGATGTAGACATAGGGCGAGGCTTTCTGGTCCCAACGGCCGAGCCGCTGGCGGAAGGTCAGCTGGGTGCCTTGGGAACCCATGGTGCTGGCCGGTGCTGGCTGTGTGGTGGGGGTGCTGCTCATCGTCGTCCTCTTCCCTGACGTCGTCGTCCGTGACGGGCGACGGGGGGGTGCCCCAGGGAGCACACCACCGTCGCTGGCGTCAGCCGATTGCCTTGACCTCTTCGACGGCCTTCTTCCACGAAGCCTCACGCTCGGTGGACTTGTCGGTCGCGACGCGCGTGATGCCGTCCTGGATTGCCTGGTCGACGGCGAAGTAGTTCGGGCCCTTGAAGGGGGTCACCGTCACCGCGGCGGCGCGGTCGGCGAGGATCTTGCCGACGGGGGCGTCGTTGAAGAACTTGTTCGTGTTCTCGGTGACCTCGGTGCTCTTGAGCGCCTCCACCTGGCTCGGGAAGGTTCCCTTCAGCTTGAAGGCCTTGATCTGCTGCTCGGGGGCGGTCAGCCAGGCGGCCAGCTCGCGGGCCTCAGCCTTGTGCTTGCCCTGCTCGGGAACGGTCAGGTACGAACCGCCCCAGTTGCCACCGCCGCCGGGGAAGACATTGGCGATGTCCCAACCCTTGACCCCGGCGGCATTGCCCTCGACGACACCGAGCATCCAGCCCGGGCACAGCATGGTGGCGAACTTGCCGGTCTGGAAGGACTTGGTCCAGTCCGCGCTCCACTGGCTGAGGCCGGCGCCGAGTTTGTTGTCGACCGACTGGGTGATGACCTCGTCGTAGAGGGCCTTGATCTGGGTGTTCTCGTCCAGCGGGATGATCGCCTCTTCCTCGGCGGACGAGGAGTAGGGGTTCTCCATCTGGTTCAGCTTGGCGACGTAGACCGCGTTCGC